>NZ_JAGPXV010000450.1:0-4973 GCF_018070405.1 Micromonospora sp. D75 | reverse complement strand
CCCAGGAACGGCTGACGGCGTGCACCACCGACCTGGCTGGGCTCCGCTCCGTCACACGGGAATCCGGACACCGCATCTCCGCCGTCGCGCTGCTGGCCGAGTCGCGTTGCCGGCAGGCGCTGGGTGAGGTCGACGCGGCCGTGCGGGCCGTCGCCGGGGCGATCGACCTCCTACGGCCCTGGGTCGACCGGACTCCCGGAGTACGCGGCAACGGCCTGGCCGCGGCGCTACGCGCCCACGGTTCCCTGCTGTTGGAGACGGGCCGGCCGGACGAGGGCATCGCCCGCCTCGCCGAGGCCGTCGAGGTGGCACGCGAAGGCGGGGGCATCCAATTGGCGCGGGCACTGGCGTCACTCGTCTCGGCACTGATGACTGTCGGCGCGTGGGACGACGTGGAGCCGCTCCTGGAGGAGTTGCTGCCGCTCTGCCGGCGGCGGGCCGACGACCTGCCCGAGGTGTTCCGCCCGCTGCTCGTCCAAGGGCTGTGCGCGGTGACGGGTATGACCGACTTCAGACGGGGCGACGCGGATCCACCGCCGCCCGGCACGCGGATCGCCGGTATGACCGGGACGGCGGCCGGCCAGGAGGCGGTCGAGCTGGCCCGGTCACTGGTGGCCGGACAACCGGCCTATCGCGCGCTGCTGGGCGCGGCCCTGTTCGGCCTGGATCGGGCCCTGATCCGGTCCGGTGACGTGGCGGGGGCGGCCGAGGCGCTGCGGGAGTGCGTGGCACTGCGCCGGGATCTGGCCGACGAGGATCCGGCCCACCGGGCCGACCTCTCCCGCACGCTGGGCAATCTCGGCAACCGGCTGGACGCGCTGGGCCGGCTCGACGAGGCGTACGACGCCCACCGCGAGTCGGTGGAGCAGGCGCGTGCGGTGGACGGCGGGCTGCCGCCCGCGGAGATGGCCGTCGCACTGCGCAACCTGGCCACGTCGCTGTTCGCGCTCGGCCGTCCGGACGAGGCCGGGCGGGCACGCGCCGAGGCGGACCGGCTGCCGGCAACCTGACCCGCGGCCGGCCGCCGGGGAGAGGGGCGGGCCACGGGCCGCACGAGGGAAGAACTCAGGCGGTCTCGGTGATCGGCCGGTCGACCCAGCTCATCATGCCGCGCAGCTTCTGCCCGGTCTCCTCGATCGGGTGCGCCGCGCCCTCGGCCTGCCACTTGGCGAAGTTCGGCCGGCCGGCCTCGTCCTCGGCCACCCACTCGCGGGCGAACTCGCCGGACTGGATCTCGCCGAGGATCTTGCGCATCTCCTCCTTGACCCGCGAGTCGATCACGCGCGGGCCACGGGACAGGTCGCCGTACTCGGCGGTGTCGGAGATGCTGTAGCGCATCCGGGCGATGCCGCCCTCGTACATCAGGTCGACGATCAGCTTCAGCTCGTGCAGGCACTCGAAGTAGGCCACCTCGGGCGCGTAGCCGGCCTCGGTGAGCACCTCGAAACCGGTCTGCACCAGCGCCGCCGCGCCGCCGCAGAGCACCGCCTGCTCGCCGAACAGGTCGGTCTCGGTCTCCTCGGTGAACGTGGTCCGGATCGCGCCGGCGCGGGTGCCGCCGATCGCCTTGGCGTACGCCAGAGCCAGGCCGAACGCGTTGCCGCTGGCGTCCTGCTCGACGGCGACCAGGCAGGGCACGCCCTTGCCGTCGACGTACTGGCGGCGGACCAGGTGACCGGGGCCCTTCGGGGCGACCATCGCCACGTCCACGTCGGCCGGGGGCTTGATCAGGCCGTACCGGATGTTGAAGCCGTGCCCGAAGAACAGCGCCTTGCCCGCGGTCAGGTTCGGCGCGATGGCCTCGGCGTAGATGTGCCGCTGGGCCGTGTCCGGCGCCAGGATCATGATCACGTCGGCCTCGGCGGCCGCCTCGGCGGGCGTGAGCACCCGCAGGCCCTGCTCCTCGGCCTTCGGCCGGCTCTTCGACCCGGCGGGCAGGCCGATCACCACGTCGACGCCCGAGTCGCGCAGCGACAGCGCGTGCGCGTGGCCCTGGCTGCCGTACCCGATCACGGCGACCTTGCGGCCCTGGATCAGGCCCAGGTCGGCGTCGTCGTCGTAGAACACCTCAACGCTCATTGACTTCCCTTTCGTACGGCGGAGCCCGTCGGCCCGTCGAAAAAACTTGTGGGTACGGATCAGGCGGCGCGCAGGGCCGGGCCGGCGGTGATGGCCCGGGAACCCCGCCCGATGGCCACCGTGCCGGACTGGACCATCTCCTTGATGCCGAACGGCTCCAGGTCACGCAGCAGCGCGTCGAGCTTGTCCGGCGTGCCGGTGGCCTCGATCGTCAGCGTGTCCGGCGCGACGTCGACCACCCGGGCACGGAACAGGCCGACCGTCTCCAGCACCTGGGCGCGGGCCGTGCGGTCCGCGCGGACCTTGACCAGCAGCAACTCCCGCGCCACCGACACCTGCGGGTCCAGCTCCACGATCTTGAGTACGTTGACCAGCTTGTTGAGCTGCTTGGTCACCTGCTCCAGCGGCGAGGACTCGGCGTTGACCACGATGGTGATGCGGGAGACGTCCGGGTTCTCGGTCTCGCCCACGGCGAGGCTGTCGATGTTGAACCCGCGCCGGGAGAACAGCCCGGAGACCCGGGCCAGGACGCCCGGCTTGTTCTCCACCAGCACGGAGAGCGTGTGCATCGTCATTTAGAGTTCGTCCTCGTCGAAAGCAGGGCGCACGCCCCGCGCGAACATGATCTCGTCGTTGCTGGTGCCGGCGGCGACCATCGGCCAGACCATCGCGTCCTTGCCGACCACGAAGTCGATGACCACCGGCGCGTCGTTGATCGCCATGGCCGCCTCGATGGTCTTGTCCACGTCGGCGGCGTTCTCGCAGCGCAGCCCGACGCAGCCGAGCGCCTCGGCGAGCTTGACGAAGTCCGGGATGCGGTGCTTGTGCGTGCCCAGCTCGGTGTTGGAGTAGCGCTCCCCGTAGAACAGGGTCTGCCACTGCCGCACCATGCCCAGGTTGCCGTTGTTGATCACGGCGACCTTGACCGGGATGCCCTCCAGCGCGCAGGTGGCCAGCTCCTGGTTGGTCATCTGGAAGCAGCCGTCGCCGTCGACCGCCCACACGGTGGTGTCCGGCTTGCCGACCTTGGCCCCCATCGCGGCCGGAACGGCGTAGCCCATGGTGCCCAGGCCACCGGAGTTGAGCCAGGTGTGCGGCTTCTCGTACGAGATGAACTGGCTGGCCCACATCTGGTGCTGGCCGACGCCCGCCACGTAGATCGCGTCCGGGCCGGCGATCTCGCCCAGCCGCTTGATCACGTACTGCGGGGAGAGCGTGCCGTCGGCCGGCTCCTCGAAACCGAGCGGGTACCGCTCGCGCAGGTCGTCGAGCTGCGCCCACCAGTCGGTCAGGTCCACGGACGGGTGCGCGGCCTGCTCGGCGGTGACCGCCGCGATCAGCTCGTCGATGACGTGCCGCGCGTCGCCCACGATCGGGACGTCGGCGTGCCGGTTCTTGCCGATCTCGGCCGGGTCGATGTCGGCGTGGACCACAGTCGCGTCCGGCGCGAACGAGTCGAGCTTGCCGGTCACCCGGTCGTCGAAGCGGGCGCCCAGCGCCACGATCAGGTCGGCCTTCTGCAGGCCGTAGACCGCGGCCACGGTGCCGTGCATTCCCGGCATGCCCAGGTGCTGGCGGTGCGAGTCGGGGAACGCGCCGAGCGCCATCAGCGTGGTGACCACCGGGATGCCGGTCTGCTCGGCCAGCTTGCGCAGCCCCTCGGTGGCGCCGGCCTTGAGCACGCCGCCGCCGACGTAGAGCACCGGACGGCGGGCCGAGGTCATCAGCCGGGCCGCCTCGCGGATCTGCTTGCCGTGCGGGTGCAGCGTGGGCCGGTAGCCGGGCAGGTCGAGCGTGGGCGGCCAGGAGAAGGTCGCCGGCGCCTGGAGCACGTCCTTCGGGATGTCGACGAGCACCGGGCCGGGCCGGCCGGTCGCGGCCAGGTGGAACGCCTCGGCCAGCACCCGCGGGATCTCGTCGGCCGTCTGCACCAGGAAGTTGTGCTTGGTGATCGGCAGCGTGATGCCCTGGATGTCCGCCTCCTGGAAGGCGTCCGTGCCGATCGACGGCCGGGCCACCTGGCCGGTGATCGCCACCATCGGCACCGAGTCCATGTAGGCGTCGGCGATCGGCGTCACCAGGTTCGTCGCGCCCGGGCCGGAGGTGGCGATGCAGACGCCCACCCGGCCGGTGGCCTGCGCGTAACCGGTGGCCGCGTGCCCGGCGCCCTGCTCGTGCCGGACCAGGATGTGGCGGACCGTGGAGTCGTAGAGCGGGTCGTACGCGGGCAGGATCGCACCGCCCGGAATGCCGAAGACCACGTCGACGCCGAGCGCCTCCAGCGACCGCACGAGCGAACCGGCCCCCGAGACCTGCGCGGTGGCGGGCTCCCGTACAGGCGTCTCGGTGGTCGCGGCCGCCGGGGCGGCACGGCCGGGGCGGGCGGCGGAGTCGGAGTCACCGGCCGCGCCGGTGCCGGAACGGGCACGACGGGCGGTGTGGGCGAGGGTCTCGGGCGTGGGTCTCGTCATGGCGGTTCAAGCCTTCGGAAGTGAGTGGGTGACGCGCTTCTCAGGATGGGACGCGGAGGTCCCGCGATGGGTCCGACGGCAACAAAAAAGCCCACGTGCAGGATGCACGGGGCCAGCGCACTCTCGGTGGGAGAGTGCGCTCAGGTAAGTACTCGCGGCGACCGGTTCGACGACATGCGGCTAAGCCTGACGCATCTCACGCGATGAGTCAACTGATCCCACATTTTGGTTCACGGACGTGGGCGTTTCGGCACCCGGCATGCCCTCCACCCCCGGTGCCACCTGCGAAGATCCCTCCATCGGAGGACGCTGCGCGGGCACCGTGGCCGGCGGGTTGTTGCGCAACCGGGGCAGCAACGGCGACGGGCTGTGCGCCGGCGGCGCGGGTGGCGTCTGCGGCATCGCGGTGTGCCGGTTCCCGGG
>NZ_JAGPXV010000045.1:0-17658 GCF_018070405.1 Micromonospora sp. D75 | reverse complement strand
CCGGAATCTCCGTAGGAGGCTCACCCTCACCGGCCCAGAAGACAGTGCCCGAAGCATCCACCACCACCACGCGCGGCGTACGCGCCAACCCCCACTCGATCGCGCTCGCCGGGTCGTCCCAGGTCGAGCCCTCCTCCAGCACGCCGGTCTCGGCGTCCTCGGCGCCGCCGGAGGACCGCTCCCAGTACGCCGTCCAGACCTGCTGCCCGGCCGAGAGGTCAGGGTGCACGAACACGGTGCCCCGGCCCCGCCAGGCGGCCAGCCGGTCCGGCACCACCGGCACCGGGTGCTCGCCGGTCACCGCCTCGATGTCGGCCACGTCGAAGGCGTGCGGCAGCAGCTCGGCCATCCGCAGCGGCCCGCCCTTCGACTCGACCAGGCACTCCGGCCCGCCCTGCTCCCACAGCAACTGCCGGCACCTGCCGCACGGCATCAGCGGCTCGCCGGTGGCGTCGACGCAGGACAGCGCCACGATCCGGCCCCCGCCGGTCGCGTGCAGCTGCGACACCACGCCGCACTCGGCGCAGAGCGTCACGCCGTATCCGGCGTTCTCCACGTTGCAGCCGACCACGACGCGGCCGTCGTCGACGAGCGCGGCGGCGCCCACCGGGAACTTCGAGTACGGCACGTAGGCGTGCCGCATGACCTCGGTGGCGGCGGCCCGCAGCCGCTCCCAGTCGATCTCCATCACGACTCCCATTCTGCCCAATTTGCGCCGATCGGTCGCGGCGCGGCCGGAGACGACGATGCCCGGCGGGTCGCCCCGCCGGGCACGGTGTCGCGGCGGGCGGTCAGCCCTTGATGTACGGCTTGCCGTCGGCGGCCGGCGCCCGGACCTTGCCGACCAGCCCGGCCACGGCCAGGATCGTCGCCAGGTACGGCAGCATCGCCAGGAACTGGCTCGGGATGCTGCTGCCGATCGCGCCCAGGTAGGTGGCGAGCTGGTCGGCGAAGCCGAAGAAGAGCGCCGCGAGCAGCGCGCCGGTCGGGCTCCACCGGCCGAAGATCAGCGCGGCCAGGGCGATGAAGCCCTTACCGCCGATCATGTTCTTGGTGAACGAGTAGAGCGCCAGCGTGTACGAGGCGCCGCCGACACCGGCCACCAGACCGGCCAGGATCACGTTGCGGTAGCGCAGCCGCAGCACCTTCACGCCCAGCGTGTCGGCGGCGGTCGGGTGCTCGCCGACCGAGCGGGTCCGCAGGCCCCACCGGGTACGGAACAGCGCCAGGTGGATGACCAGCACCAGCAGCAGGCCGAGGTAGAGGAAGATGTTGCCCCGGAACAGCGCCGGACCGATCAGCGGGATGTCGGACAGCAGCGGGATCTCCCAGTTGCCGAACCGGGGCGCGCTGTTGTACTTCGCCGCGTCGGTCTGCATCAGCCGCTCGTAGAGGAAGCCGGTGATGCCGACCGCGAGCAGGTTGAGCACGATGCCCATGACCACCTGGTCGACCAGGTAGCGGATGGAGAACACGGCCAGCAGGAACGAGATGAACGCGCCGCCGATGGCGGCGGCCACCAGGCCGACCCAGACGCTGCCGGACATGCTGCCGAACAGGGCGCCGGAGAACGCGCCCATCAGGAGCTGGCCCTCGATCGCCACGTTCACCACGCCGGAGCGCTCGCAGAGCACACCGGCGAGCGCGCCGAAGATCAGCGGCAGGGCCAGGATGAACGTGCCGCGCACGACGTTCACCAGCGGCATGAAGTTGCGGCCCTCGGGCGCGGCGGAGACCTGCCAGCACAGGAAGCTCAGCACGAAGGCGACCAGCCCGGCGCCGAGCAGCAGCGCGAACCAGCGCTTCGGCACACCGGCCAGCAGCGCGCCTCCGGCCGCGGCGGTGATCAGCCCGAACAGGATCGCGCCGACCGTACCGTTGATCTCCAGGGCGGCGCCGCCCTCGGTCTCGCTGAGCGTGAACCGGGCGTGCTGGTCGGTCGCGAGCGCGCCGAACAGCACCGCCGCGAGCACGCCGAGCGCCAGCAGGACCACGCCGATCTTCCGGTTACGGGTCCAGAAACCCTCGTCGACCGCGGTAACGGCGACCTCGGGGACAGCGGTGGTGGACATGCTCACCAGCCCTTCGCGAGGCTCGTCTGCAACCGGGCGGCGCGGGCCGCCCGGAGCTGGAAGATCGTCTTCACCAGGGCAGGCGCGGCGATGAAGATGACGATGAGCGCCTGGAGCACGGTGACCAGTTCCAGCGAGATGCCGGAGTACGACTGCATCCGGTTGCCACCGGCCTGGAGCGCGCCGAACAGCAGCGCGGCCAGCAGCACACCCCACGGCTTCACGCGGCCGAGCAGCGCGACCAGGATGCCGTCGAAGCCGATCTGAGCGATCACCAGCGGGGTCAGCGCGGTCGCGGTGGTGCCGAGCACCATGGTCGAGCCGCCCAGGCCGGCCAGCATGCCCGCGAACACCATCACCAGCACGTACGTCTTGGTCACGCTGATGCCGGCGGTGCGGGCCGCGTCCGGGTTCGCGCCCACGGCCCGCAGCTCGAAGCCGAGCGTGGAGCGGTTGAGCAGCCAGGCGATGAACCAGGTGGCCGCCACCGCGAGCAGGATGCCGGCGTGCACCCGCAGGTCGTCGCCGAGCAGGCGGGGCAACTGCGCGGAGGAGTCGACCGGCTTGCTGATGGCGTCCGACCGGTTCGGGTTCTGCACCCCGTTCTGCACGATGATCCAGGACAGGAAGTAGACCGCCACGTAGTTGAGCATGATCGTGTTGATCACCTCGTGCGCCCCGGCCCGGGCCTTGAGGATGCCGGGGATGAAACCCCAGAGCGCGCCGCCGAGCGCGCCGGCGATCAGCGCCACCAGCAGGTGCACGACGGGCGGCAGCGGCAGCGCGAAGCCGGCCACGGCGGCCAGGATGACGGCGATCGTCGCCTGGCCCTGGGCGCCGATGTTGAACAGGCCGCCGCGGAAGGCCAGCGCCACCGACAGGCCGGTGAAGACGAGCGGCGCGGCGTAGGTGAGCGTCTCCGAGATCGGGCTCATGACGGCGGTGAAGCCGACCGCGTCCGGGTCGAAGATCGCGCCCTTGAACAGGTTCGCGTACGCCTCGCTGACCACAGTCCAGCTGGCGTTCAGCGCGTCCGTGGGGCGAGCCGTGATGTAGCTGTAGGTGGCCAGCACCTCCGGGTCGGACACGATGATCAGCACCGCGCCGACCACCATGGCCAGCAGCACCGCGAGCACCGTCACGGTGACCGTGTTTGCCGCCCAGAGGTTGTCCAGGAACATCCGGCCCATGCCGGGACGGGACTCCCCGGCCGGGTCCGGCCTCTTCGCGGTCGCGGTGGCGGGCACCGTCTGCTCGGTGTCACCGGCCGGCTGCGTCGGCGTCGCCCGGGCCTCGCTCAGCGACTCCTGCGCCTCGGTCGCCGGTTCCTTGTCCGGCGAGCCCGAGACGGGGTTCGGGTTGGTCATGCCTCGTCCTCGTTGCCAGGGCCGCCCTCGGTCGCGGTGGCGGCGTCCGGGGTGGCGGCGTCCGGGGTGATGCCGGCCATCAGCAGGCCGATCTCCTCGCGCGGGGTGTCCGGGCCGACGATGCCGATGATCCGGCCGCGGTACATGACCGCGATCCGGTCGGCCAGGCCGATCACCTCGTCCAGTTCGCTGGAGACCACCATCACCGCGGTGCCGATGTCCCGCTCGCGGATGACCCGGCTGTGGATGAACTCGATCGAGCCGACGTCCACGCCCCGGGTGGGCTGGGCGGCGATGAAGAGCTTCAGCGGCCGGGACAGCTCCCGGGCCACGATCACCTTCTGCTGGTTGCCGCCGGAGAGCGTGCCGACCGCGGCGTCGGCCGAGGAGGTACGGACGTCGAACTGCTCGATCCGCTCCCGGGCCGATTTCGCGATGGCCTCGGGCTTCAGCGACAGGCCCTTGCCGAAGGGCGGCCGGTCGTAGATGTCCAGCACCAGGTTCTCCGCCACGGAGAACTCCTTGACCAGGCCGTCCACGCTGCGGTCCTCCGGCACGTAGCCGACGCCGGCGTGGAGCACCTTCTTGGTCGACCAGCCGTGCGTCGGCTCGCCGTCCAGGCTGATCGTGCCGGCGAGCACCGGGCGCAGGCCCATGATCGCCTCGATCAGCTCGGTCTGGCCGTTGCCCTGCACGCCCGCGACACCGAGCACCTCACCGGCGTGCACGGTCAGGTCGACGCCGTCGACCGCGCGTACCTGCCGGTCGTCGTCCACGACCAGGCCGGAGACCTCCAGGACCGGCTTGCCGGGGGTGGCCGGCTTCTTGTCCACGGTCAGCCGGACGCTGCGGCCCACCATCAGCGCGGCCAGTTCGTCCCGGCTGGCGCTCGGCTCGGCGGTGCCGACCGTCTTCCCGCGCCGGATCACGGTGATCCGGTCGGCGATGGCCTTCACCTCGCCCAGCTTGTGGGTGATGAACACGATCGACTTGCCGGCGGCCTTGAGCGACCGCATGACCGCGAGCAGCTCCTCGGTCTCCTGCGGGGTGAGCACGGCGGTCGGCTCGTCGAGGATCAGCAGGTCGACGTCGCGGGTGAGGGCCTTGACGATCTCCACCCGCTGCTGGATGCCGACCGGCAGGTCCTCGATCACCGCGTCCGGGTCGACCCGCAGGTTGTACCGCTCGGACACCTCGGCGACCTCGCGGCGGGCCCGTCGCCGGTCGAGGATGCCGGCGAACGGCCCCCCGCCCGGCGCCACGGTGAAGACCGGCACCAGCATGAAGTGCTGGTGCACCATGCCGATCCCGGCGGCGATCGCGTCCGACGGGCCCTTCAGCTTCAGCGGCTTGCCGTCGACCAGGATCTCGCCCTCGTCCGGCTGGTAGAGGCCGTAGAGCACGTTCATCAGGGTCGACTTGCCGGCACCGTTCTCGCCGAGCAGGGCGTGGATCTCTCCAGGCTCCACCGTCAGGTCGATGTGGTCGTTGGCGACCAGATCACCGAACCGTTTGGTGATGCCGCGCAGTTCGAGTCTCAGCGCAACCTCCTGGAGTGCGAGCGATGGTGCAGCGTAGCGACCTGCCGCGCCGCCACCACGCCGGGTGGGGATGTCGGGGGGAGTCAAGCTGATCGGCCGCCCCGGCGCTCGGGGTACCTTCCCCGTTGCGCCGGGACGGCCGGATCGTCAAACCTGGTGCCCGCCGGCCCCCGCTGCCGATGATCGCATCGCGGCGGCCGGCGGAACCGTCACTTGGTCGGCTGGGCCTTCGAGGTGACGGTGATGGTGCCCGCGGCGATGTCCGCCTTGATCTTGTCGACCTCGGCCTTCAGGTCCGCCGGGACCTTGCTGTCGAAGTCGTGGTACGGGGCGATCGAGACGCCGTTGTTGGCGAGCGTGCCCACGAAGCCCGGCGTGGCCTGGAGCTTCTCGCCACTGGCGGCCTTCAGCGCGGCCTCCTTGACGGCGTCCGGGATGTTCTTGACGACGGTGGTCAGGATCGCCGAGCAGTCCGGGGTGCTCTCGCAGCCGTCGATGTCCACCCAGACGACCGAGTACTTGCCGCCCGAGGCCTTGGCCGCGGAGGTGGTGCCGAGACCGGCGCCACCGGCGACCGGCATCACGATGTCGGCGCCCTGCGCGACGAGCGCGTCGGAGACCTTCTTGCCCTCGTCCTGCTTCTCGAACGAGTTGGCGAAGGAGCCCTTCTGGGTGGCCTTGTCCCAGCCCAGCACCTGGACGTTCTTGCTCTTGGCCTTGTTGAAGTACGCCACGCCGTCGGCGAAGCCGTCCATGAAGATGGTGACCGGCGGGATCGGCAGGCCGCCGTAGGTGCCGACCTTGCCGGACTTGCTCATCCCGGCGGCCAGGTAGCCGGCCTGGAACCCGGCCTGCGCGGTGTCGAACTGCATCGGGTAGACGTTCGACACACCCGGGTTGGCGTCGACGATCGCGAACTGCTGGTTCGGGTTCTTCTCAGCCGCCGCCTTGGTGGCGTCCGACATCAGGCCACCGACGGCCAGGATGAAGTCGCACTTCTGGTTGACGAACCCGGTCAGGTTGACCTCGTAGTCCGCCTCGGCCTTCGACTGGACGTACTTGATGTCGATCTTGTCGTTCTCCTTCTTCGCCTCCTGCAGGCCCTTCCAGGCCGAGGCGTTGAAGGACTTGTCGTCGACGCCGCCGACGTCGGTCACCATGCAGGCGCTGAACTTCTTGCCGCCGTCGCCGCCGGCGTTGTTGTCGTCGTCCGGAGCCTCACCACACGCGGCAGCGCCCAGCACGAGTCCACCCGCCGCAATGACGGAGGCAATCCGCATCCCACGCACAGAGCGCAAGACGTCTCCTTCCCCTTGCACACCGCGTTGTGCGCGGTGCGCAGCCCTTGCGCCGGCCTGCGATGTGCGGCCGGCGTCCCACGTTACGGACGGGAGCGTACGCCCGCGCCCACCCACCGGCCGACAATCGTGCACGACTGTTGAGCGTCCGTTACCCCGGTGTAACCCTTGGGTGGGGCAGGTCACTTATCCGGCCGGTGGGCGTGCGCGATGGTGTCGCGAACGTCCGTTTCCCGCAGCTTCCCCGACTGGCGGCGAACTAACGCCAGAACACCGCGACGGCAGCGTTGACCAGCGTCAACCCGACGATCGCGAGGAAGTGGCCGCGGTTGACGGTCTCCCGCTTACGGGAGAAGAAGACCATGACGAAGATGAGCAGCGCGAGCACCAACTTGGTAACAAGTTTCGCCGGGGCCGGCTCGTCCCCGTCCCGCAGCGGGGCGGACAGCCCGATGCCGGTGAGGATCTGGATGATCGCGCCCCAGAGCATGGCCGCGTTGATGCGCAGCTTGCCGGAGACGTACTGGGCGATCGCGCCGCCGAGCAGCAGCGCGAAACCGATCAGATGGACGTAGAGAAGAATCAGTCGAAGAGCTTCCACGCGGCCCATCCTCCCCCATCAACGACGCTTTGTAGTAATGACCCGGCCGACCTGCCGTCATACCGTGACCCCTCCCCCGCGATCTTGCAGTTACCGCCCCGGCATACGGTGCGAAAGCCGCACGGCACGGGCCGAAACCGCAAGATCGACGGGGCGGGGCGTGGGGTCAGCGGAGGCGCCAGACCTGGAACGTGGGGCCCTCGGCGGGGAGGGTCACCTTGTTGTCGGCGTCGGGGTGGAGAGCTGGGGCGTTGCCGTAGACGTTCTCTGCGGCGCCCACGCCTTGCAGGCGTACCGGGCTGCCTGCGGCTCGCCTTGCCAGCACCAGCACCGTCGACGTGGGCGCCTCGCGCAGGAAGACGAGCGTGTCCGCGTCCGCGTACACCCAGCGCAGGCCGCCGTGCCGCAGCGCCGGCTCGTCGCGGCGCAGCGTCAGCAACGACCGGTACGCCTCGAACGTGCGCCGGTCCCAGCTCTGGCGCCGGTGCCACGGCATCGGCGTACGCGAGCCCTCCCCGTTGGTGCCGGTCAGGCCCAGCTCGTCCCCGGCGAAGACCACGGGCGTGCCGGGCATGGTGGCGAGCAGTCCGGCCGCCACCTCCTGCCGGGCCGCGTCGCCGACCACGGTGCGGATCCGGGCCGAGTCGTGCGAGCCGAGCAGCTGCCACGAGTGCGTGTACGAGCGCCACGACACCAGCGACCGGTACGTGTTCATGGTGGCGAGCACCGCGCCCGCGTCGCGCCGCCGTACCCCGCCCGGGGTGCCGAGGAAGTTCGGCACCGGGTCGTCGCCGTGGCGCAGCCAGGACCAGACCGGGTCGGTGAAGCCGACGTAGTTCATCGTCCCGTGCCAGCCGTCGCGGTCCAGGTCACCGGTGTGGTCGTGGCCGTGCTCGGCCAGCAGCAGCCCGTCCGGCCGGGTTTCGGCCACCACCTCGCGCAGCAGCCGCGCCACCTCGTGGGTGTACGCGTCAGCGCCCCGCCGCCCGGTCATGTTCGCCACGTCGACCCGCCAGCCGTCCAGCCCGTACGGCGGGCGCAGCCAGCGGCGCAGCAGCGAGTCCTCGGCGGTGGCGAACCGGCGGCGCAGTTCGGCGCTGCCCCAGTTCAGCTTCGGCAGCGACTTCACCCCGTTCCACGACTCGTAGTCCGAGCCGGGCAGGTCGAAGTAGTACAGCTCGCGTTCCGGCGCGTTGACGTCGGAGACGGCGGCGGTGAACCAGTCGTGGGCGTCGCCGGTGTGGTTGCTGGTGATGTCGCCGAGCAGCCGCCACCCCCGGGCGTGCACCGCGTCGGCGAGCCGGGCCAGCGCCGCGTCGCCGCCGAGCAGCGGGTCGACGGTGTCGAAGCTCGACGCGTCGTACCTGTGGTTGGAGCGCGCCGGGAACACCGGCGTCAGGTAGACGGTGTTGACGCCGAGCCGGTCCAGGTGGTCCAGGTGTTCGGTGACGCCGTCGAGGTCGCCGCCGTAGAACTGGCGGGGCGTCTCCGGGCCGCGGCCGACGACCGGGGTGTCCCAGTCACACGGGATGGCCCAGTCCGGCACGGTCCGGCTGTCGGCGGCGGCCGAGCGGGCGAACCGGTCCGGGAAGATCTGGTAGATCACCGCGTCCCGGGCCCAGGCCGGCGGCGGGGCGTAGCTGACCAGCTTGAAGTCGCCGTTGTCCGGCACGTCGTGCCCGGCCAGGCCGGCGGCGTTGAGCCAGCGGGCGCCGCGTTCGCCGTCGAGCAGGAAGCGGTAGTTGCTGACCGGGTTGCGGACCTCGACGTCGGCCCGCCACCACACGTCGCCGTCGTCGGTGCGGTCGACCCGCGCCTCGGCGAAGCGCGGCTCGCCGTCGCCGGTGGTGCGCACGTGCACCTGGGAGACGCCGGATCCGGCCGGCACCCGGACGAAGACGGGGACGGTCTGCCCGAGCGCGGGCTCCTGCTCCGGGACGTAGGTGGCGGAGCCGTCGTGGTGCGGCTGAAGGGACATGGTGCTGCCTTTCGCGTCGTACCGACAGGGAGAGGGGCGGGCACCCGCCGCGGTCGGTTTCACCCGACCGCGGCGGTCCGCCCGAGAACCGCTCCGGTGTACGCCGACACGACGCCCTTGCCGCAGCGTGAGCCGAGGAGGCTCAGCCCTTTACCGCTCCGGAGGTGAGTCCGGAGACGATGTAGCGCTGGAGCAGTTGGAACACCAGCACCGTCGGGATCGCGGTGAGCAGGGTGCCCGCCGCGAACATCCCGAAGTTGTTGTTGCGCTCGCCGGCCACCAGGCCGTACATGCCGACCGCGAGCGTCTTCGCCTCGGGTTCGGTGAGGAACACGTTGGCGATGATGAACTCGTTGATCGATCCGATGAAGGCGAGCAGGCCGGTCACCGCGAGGATCGGCGCCACCAGCGGCAGCATGATCCGGAAGAAGACCTGCACGTGCGACGCGCCGTCCATGGTCGCCGACTCGTCCAGCTCCTTCGGCAGCGTGTCGAAGAAGCCCTTCATCAGCCAGGTGTTCGCGCCGAGCGCGCCACCCATGTAGAGCAGGAACAGGCCCCACGGGGTGTTGAACCCGATCGCCGGGTAGAGGTCGGTGAGCGTGGTGAAGATCAGGAAGATCGCCACGATCGCCAGGAACTGCGGGAACATCTGGATCAGCAGCAGCGCGAGCAGGCCGACCCGGCGCCCGGCGAAGCGCATCCGGGAGAACGCGTACGCCGCGAGCGACGACAGGAAGATCGACGCGAAGCTGGCCACGCCCGCCAGCAGCAGCGAGTTGAGGAACCAGTGGCCGAACGCGGTCCGGTCGAACAGGTTCGTGAAGTTCTCCAGCGACGCGCCGGTCGGCAGCAGCTCGGTGGAGGAGAGCGTGCCGAGCGGGTTGAGCGCCGCCGAGATCACGAACAGGATCGGGAAGAGGCTGAACGCCACCGCCAGCACGCCCACCACGTGCCGCCAGCCGACCTGCGCGAACCAGCGTCCACGCGAGCGGCGGGCCGGCGTGCGGGTGGCCGTGGGCTTCCGCGCGATTGTGGTCACGAGTACACCTCCTCCTGCTTACGGGTCCGCCGGAAGCTGATCGCCGACACCGTCGCCACGATCGCGAAGATGAAGATCGAGACGGTGGCGGCCAGGCCGAACTCGGCGCCCTGTGCGCCGAACGCGAGCCGGTACGTGTAGGTGATCAGCAGGTCGGTGGCGCCGTTCGTCGGGTTGTCCGGCGCGAACGGGCCGCCCTCGGTGGTGAACAGGATCGCGTTGACGTTGTTGAAGTTGTACGCGAACGACGCGATCAGCAGCGGCGAGAGCGCCACCAGCAGCAGCGGCAGGGTGACCGACCGGAACGACTGCCAGGGCGACGCGCCGTCGACCGAGGTCGCCTCGGTCAGCTCCCGCGGAATGGCCTGCAACGCGCCGGTGGCGACCAGGAACATGTACGGGTAGCCGAGCCAGAGCTGCACCAGCAGCACCGCGATCCGGGCCGACCAGTTGCCGCCGAACCAGTCGACGTCCAGCCCGAACAGGTTGTTGAGCAGGCCGAAGTCGGTGTTGAACATGTCCCGCCAGATCAGCAGCATCGCGAACGACGGCATGGCGTACGGCAGGATCAGCAGCACCCGGTAGAAGTTGGTACCCCGCATCCGGGGTGAGTGCAGCGCGAGCGCGATGGCCATGCCGAGCAGGAACGTCAGGCCGGTGGAGCCGATCGCGAACGCGAAGTTCCAGGCCAGCGTGCCGAAGAACGGGCCGGAGATGTTCGGGTCGGTGAGCACGGTGCTGAAGTTCTTCAGCCCGACGTCGACCTTCCAGCCCTGGGCGAGACGCTCGCCGTCGGCGGCGACGAAGGAGCCGGACTCCTCGTCTGCGGTCCACGTCTTGCCCGTCTCGCTGTCCTTGACGCAGTCGCAGCCGGCGTCGTACGCCCGGATCGCCTTGCCCTCGTAGGCCCGGGTGAGGCCGTTGGAGCGGATGGCGCCCTCGTCGGTGGGCACGATGAGCGCGGTGACGGCGTCGCTGCGGCTGCTGGCCTGCCCGATGTTCAGCAGGGTGTAGCCGTCCGCGGCGGTGATCTTGCCGCTGAGGCTGCTCACCTCGACGTCGGCGGCGTCCAGCTTGCGCAGCCCGTCCGCGTCGCCGGCGAAGACGTCCTTGGTCTTCGGGTCGCTGAGCAGGAAGACCAGGGGGCCGCTCGCCGGGTCGCCCTTCGTGGCGATGGTGAGGTTGTACTCGGTCGAGCCGGGGACCTGCTTCACCGAGGAGGTCTGCACGGCGACGATCGCGTCGTCCTTGCTGCCGCGGTGGCCGTCGCCGAAGTTCGTGAACGCGGTGCTCGCGGTGTAGAGCACCGGGAAGACCTGGAAGGCGATCAGGAAGAGCGTGCCGGGGACCAGGTACTTGGCCGGGATGTGCCGGCGGCTCAGGTAGAGGTAGAACAGGCCGGCGGTGGTGGCCACCAGGATGCCCAGCCCGATCCAGTGTTCGGCCTCGATGAGCGGGAAGGCCGCCCAGATCGCGATCCCGGCCACCAGGCCGAGCAGGACCACCTTGACGACGAGGCCGGTCGCGGTGATCGGCGCGTGTTGCCGCGCGGTACGGGACGTGCGCGGGAGCCCGGGGCGTGCGGGCTCCCGGCCCGGGGCCTGCGGTGCAGACCCCGGGCCGGACAGCGGCGCGCTCATTACTTGATCTGACCCTGGATGGTCTTGCCGGCGGCCGTGATCGTCTTGGCCGGGTCGGCGCCGCCGATGATGGCGGCCTCCGCCTTGCCGAACGGGTCCCAGATCGCGGCCATGGCCGGGATCGCCGGGAGCACCTGGCCGTTCTTGCCGGCCTCGGAGAACTTGGCCAGGTCCGGGTCCTCGCCCTTGACCTGGTCGAAGGCGGCGGTCAGCGCCGGCGGGCGCGGCTCGGCCTTGTACAGCGCGACGGCCAGCTCGGGCTTGGTCACGTAGTTGGTGACGAACTCCTGGGCCAGGGCCTTGTTCTTGCCCTTGGCGGCCACGTAGAACGCCTGGACGCCGACGAACGGCTGGGCCTCCTGGCCACCGGCGAAGCCGGGGACCGGGGAGATGTCGTAGGAGATGTTGGCCTTCTTGGCGTCGGCCACTGCCCACGGGCCGGAGACCAGGAACGCGCACTTCTTGCCGGTGAAGGTGGCGATGGAGTTCTCGCCGGTGATGGAGCGCTTCAGCGCACCCTCGCCCTTCTCACCCAGCTTGGCGATCTTCTGGAAGGCAGCGATCGACTCCGGCTTGCCCACGCCCAGGTCCTTCGGGTCGTAGTCGCCGTTCGCCGTGGTGCCGAACAGGTAGCCGCCGCCGGAGGTGTAGAGCGGGTAGATGTGGTAGGCGTCGCCGTTCTGGCCGGACTGCAGGCACAGGATCTCGCTGGCCTTCTTCTCGGCCTTGAGCTTCTTGCCGGTGGCGACCAGGTCCTCGATCGTCTTCGGCGCCTCGGGGGCCAGCTCGGTGTTGCGGATCAGCGCGACGTTCTCGGTGGCGTAGGGCACGCCGTAGAGCTGGCCGTTGAACGTGACGGCCTTGATCGCGGTCTCGTTGAAGCCGCTCTTCTGCTCGGCCGGGAGCTGCACCGGGTCGATGGCGCCGTTCTGGACCAGGTTGCCGATCCAGTCGTGCGCGCCGACCACGACGTCCGGGCCGCTGCCCTGCTGCGAGGCGGTGACGAAGTTGGTCTGCAGGTCCTTGGAGACGGCCTGGACCTCGACGGTCACGCCGTTCTCCTTGCCGAACTCCTCGGCGAACGGCTTGAGGGCGGCCGTGCGCTTGTCGTCGGCCCAGATGACCAGCTTGCCGCCGGTCGCCTTGGCGGACTCGCCGGCGGCCGGCTTGTCGTCGCTGCCGCTGTCACCACAGCCGGAGGCGGCGAGCGCCAGGCCGAGGACGGCGACCACACCCGCGGTACGGATGCGCATCGGTACTCCTGTCGTCATGGCGGCCCGCCGGGGGAAGGGCGGCCCGCCAGTGGAAACCTCTGAAATTTCTTGCTGACCGGCACAGGGGTGCTGCGCCGCTGCTCTCGCATGTTGCGGGGACGTTAGCAAGAGGTTGCAGAGAATGGAAGGGCTTGCAGAAGTGTACGCAAGACTTTGCCGTTGGGCTAAAGTGCCGCACATGCGCGCTCGACTGTCCGACATCGCCCAACAGGCCGAAGTCAGCGAGGCCACGGTGTCGCGGGTGCTCAACGACCGCCCCGGCGTGGCCCCCGAGACCCGGCAGGCCGTCCTCACCGCCCTCGATGTGCTCGGGTACGAACGTCCGGCCCGGTTGCGCAAGCGCAGCGCCGGGCTGGTCGGCCTGGTCGTGCCGGAGCTGGACAATCCGATCTTCCCGGCGTTCGCCCAGATCATCGAGTCCGCGCTCGCCCCCACCGGCTACACACCGGTGCTCTGCACGCAGACCCCGGGCGGCGTCCGCGAGGACGAGTACGTGGAGATGCTGCTGGACCGGCAGGTCTCCGGCATCGTCTTCGTCTCCGGCCTGCACGCCGACACCGCCGCGGACCACGACCGCTACCGCACGCTGCTGGCCCGGCCGCTGCCGATCGTCATGATCAACGGGTACGCGCCGGGCATCCCCGCGCCGTTCGTCTCCTGCGACGACCGGGAGTCCGCCGAACTGGCGGTCGCCCACCTGGTCGCGCTCGGGCACCGCCGGATCGGCCTGATCACCGGCCCGGACCGGTTCGTGCCGGTGCAGCGCAAGGTCGCCGGCTACAAGGCCGCGATGGGGCGCCTCACCGACATCACCTCCGACGAGCTGACCGAGCTGACCGAGCTGTCACTGTTCGGCGTCGAGGGCGGCGAGGCCGCCGCCGGCCGGCTCATCGAACGCGGCGTGACCGGACTGGTCTGCGGCTCGGACCTGATGGCGCTCGGCGCGATCCGGGCCGCCCGCCAGCGCGGGCTGTCGGTGCCCGACGACGTCTCCGTGGTCGGGTACGACGACTCCCCGCTGATGGCGTTCACCGACCCGCCGCTGACCACAGTGCGCCAGCCGGTGGCCGCCATGGCGGTGGCGGCGGTGCGGGCCCTGGTCGACGAGATCAACGGCCACCCCTCCCCGAACTCCGAGTACCTGTTCCGGCCCGAGCTGGTGGTACGCGGCTCGACCGCGGTGACCCGCCCCGCCGACCCCCCGAAGCGCCAGCGCCCCGCCAGCCCGTCCTCCCCCTCCCTCCCCATCCCCGCCTGACGCCCCGCACTCCCTGCCCCCTCCCTCCCGCCCGGCTCAGGGCGCGGCGATCATGAAGTTGGCGGGGACAAAGCGGGCAGAGACTGCCGTCAACCTCATGATCGACCGGATCGGCGGCAGTGGGGGTGGGTGGGCGTCCCGGAATTCGGGAGACGGGGGCAGGGTCGGCGCGGGTGATGGCTGTCATTTCTTGCGCAAGGAATGCTTGACTCTTGCAGGGCTGTGGCGGCATTCTGCTCTGACACCCTGCGCCACCACAGAACGGGAATCGACAGCGATGACCTCCGCCACCACCCCCACGCCACGGACCGCCGACGACGACTGGTGGCGGTCCGCGGTCGTCTACCAGGTGTACGTCCGCAGCTTCGCCGACGCGAACGCCGACGGGGTCGGTGACCTCCAGGGCATCCGGCAGCGCCTTCCCTACCTGCGCGACCTCGGCGTGGACGCGCTCTGGCTGACGCCGTTCTACACCTCGCCGCAGGTCGACGCCGGCTACGACGTGGCCGACTACCGCGACGTCGACCCGCTGTTCGGCAACCTGACCGACTTCGACGAGATGATCACCGACGCGCACGCGCTCGGCCTGCGGATCATCGTCGACATGGTCCCCAACCACACCTCCAGCGCGCACCCGTGGTTCGCCGCCGCGCTCGCCGCCGGCCCCGGTTCGCCGGAGCGTGAGCGCTACCTGTTCGCCGACGGCAAGGGCGAGCAGGGCGAGCTGCCCCCGAACGACTGGGAGAGCATCTTCGGCGGCCCGGCCTGGACGCGCGTGGTCGACGGCCAGTGGTACCTGCACCTGTTCGACCCTGCCCAGCCCGACCTGAACTGGCGCCACCCCGAGGTACGGGCCGAGTTCGAGGACGTCCTGCGCTTCTGGCTGGACCGGGGCGTGGACGGCTTCCGGATCGACGTGGCCCACGGAATGATCAAGGCCGAGGGCCTGCCGGACGTCGGTTTCAACTCGATGACCACCGGCCGGCGCCAGTCCGAGCTGCTGGGCAAGGGCCGGCTGCCGTACTTCGACCAGGACGAGGTGCACGACATCTACCGCGCCTGGCGGCCGATCCTGGACAGCTACCCGGGCGGCCGGATGGCGGTGGCCGAGGCGTGGGCCGAGACCCCGCAGCGGCTGGCCCGTTACATCGGCCCGGACGAGCTGCACCAGGCGTTCAGCTTCGACTTCCTCGACGCCACCTGGTCGGCCGACTCGTTCCGCAAGGTGATCGACACGGCGCTGGCCGAGTCCACGATCGTGGGCGCGCCGACCACCTGGGTGCTGTCCAACCACGACCGGCAGCGGCACGTCACCCGGTACGGCGACGGCGAGGTCGGCCTGCGCCGCGCCCGCGCCGCCGCGCTGCTGATGTTCGCGCTGCCCGGCTGCGCGTACGTCTACCAGGGCGAGGAACTGGGCCTGCCGGAGGTGCTGGACCTCCCCGACGAGCTGCGCCAGGACCCGGCGTTCCGGCGTACCGGGGAGAGCCGCGACGGCTGCCGGGTGCCGATCCCGTGGGGCGGCGACCTGCCCCCGTACGGCTTCGGGCCCGACGGCAGCGAGCTGAGCTGGCTGCCGGCGCCGGCGACCTGGCGGGAGCTGTCGGTGGCCGCCCAGGCCGGTGCGCCCGGCTCGACGCTGGAGCTGTACCGGACCGCGCTGCGGATCCGGCACGAGCACCCGGCGCTCGCCGGGGTCGGCGGCATCACCTGGCTGGAGACCGAGCCCGGCGTACTCGCGTTCCGCCGCGCCGCCGGGGACGCCGAGCTGACCTGTGTGGTCAACATCAGCGGCGCCGACGTGACGGTGAGCGGCCACGGCCGCCCGCTCGTCGCGAGCGCCGACCTCACCGAGCGGGGCGACGGGCACGTCCTGCCGGTGGACGCGGCTGCGTGGTTCGAACGGCGCTGAGCCGGGTAACCCGCCAACGACCTGGCCGTCCGTTGTGCTCCGCGCCGACGGGCGGCTGGGCTGCCGACCCCTTGTGGTGGGGGGTGAGGTGGTCCCGGCCCCTCGGGAGTCCGCTCCCGGGGGGCCGGTGTCCATCCCGGCAGCCCGGGGTACCACCAGGGGATGACCGCACGCGTGGCGCAGTACACCCTCGATGTCAGCGACCTGGACCGGATGGCCCGGTTCTGGTCCGCCGCCCTCGGCTACACCGTCTCGCAGGGCGACGACGGCAACGCGAAGCTCTACCCGCCGCCCGGCCGGCCCGGCCCGACCGTCTGGTTGCAGGGCAGCGGCACCCCGAAGCGCGGCAAGAACCGGCTCCACCTGGACCTGGTCGCCGACGAGGGGCAGACGGCGGAGGTCGAGCGACTGATCGGGCTCGGCGCCCGGCGCGCCGACGTCGGGCAGACCGGCGCGGAGGGCTTCGTGGTGCTCGTCGACCCGGAGGACAACGAGTTCTGCGTGCTCGACGGGCCGCCGCGCTGAGCGTCCTCAGCCGCCCTTGGCGGTGAGCAGCGCGGCGATCCGGGCGAACCCGGCCCGGATCTCCTCCCGGTCGGGCGCCTTCGCCGGCTCGGGCTCCGGCTCGCGCTCGGCGGCCCGTTCCAGCTCCTCGTCGATGACGTCCTCGAAGTCGCCGTACAGGTCAGCCTGGTCGATCTCGGCCGCCTCGTCCTCGGCGGCGATCTGCGCGGCGGCGATCTCACCCCGGATCTCCTCCGGCGTGAGCGCGGGCAGCAGCGGCTCCACCACCGCCATCAACTGCTCCTCGGCCACCACCGCCTCGGCCAGCGCCAGCGCGTGCGCCCGCTCGTACGGGCCGCAGACCACCGGCTCCCACTCGTCGTCCGCGCCGAGCGGGCCGAACGTGATGATCCACGGCAGGCCGAGCATCGGCGAGTCGTCCGGCAGGTCGAGTGTCACGAGTGCGCCCACCGGCCCATCATCGTCGGACGGGATCCGCCCGGGGAACGCATCGGCTCGACTCTCCCCGCTCAGGGGACCACGCTCAGCCACGCGTGCCGGCGTCCAGCGCCGCGCGGACCAGGGCGACCGCCCGCTCCGGCGGGACGCCCAGGCGGCGCGCCTCGACGGCGTACCCGGCGGCGGCCTGCTGCAACCGGTCGACGGCGTCATCCCGCCCCGGCGCGACCACCGTGCCGTGCCGGCCGCGCGTCTGGACCAGCCCGGCGCCCTCCAGCTCCCGGTAGGCCCGCGCCACCGTGTTCACCGCCAGCCCCAGGTCCGCCGCGAGCTGCCGGACCGCGGGCAGCCGGGTCCCCACCGGCAGCCGCCCGTCGCCGATCCGCGCCGCGAACTGCGCGCGCACCTGCTCGTACGGCGGCACCGCCGACGCCGCGTCGATCCGGATCCGCGCGCTCATCCCGCCCCTCCCGGCGTTCCCGGTTCGGTTTCCTCGTCGAGCACGTCCGCCTCCACGTCCACCTCCCGGGCGCCGCCTTCGGCCAGGTCCACCACCCGGCCGTACGGGCTGGTGGCGGCGAGCGCCGCGCCGAAGAGCACCAACTGGTTGAGCAGGTAGAGGTAGAGCAGCAGGCCCACGGCGGTGGCGACCACCGTGTACGCCGGGTTCCGCTCGGTGCGTACCACGTAGTAACGCCCCACCGTGTTGAGC
>NZ_JAGPXV010000449.1:0-4980 GCF_018070405.1 Micromonospora sp. D75 | reverse complement strand
CCGTCCGCGCGTACCGGCCGGGCGACGCGGCGCGGCTGCTGACCGTCAAGCTGGTCGGCTACACGGCGGTCCTGCACGCCCTCGCCCCGCGGATGACCGACGAGAGCGCTGTCGTGCTGCTCGGCGGCCTGGCCAGCCACCGGCCGTATCCCGGCTCCACCACAGTCACCACCGCCAACGGCGGGATCAGCGCGCTGGTCCGGACCCTGGCGGTGGAACTCTCGCCGATCCGGGTCAACGCCCTGCACCCGAGCATCGTCTCCGACACGCCGTTCTGGAGCGACAAGCCCGCCGCGCGGGAGGCCGCCGCGACCCGCGCGCTCACCCGGCGGCCGGTCACCATGCGGGACTGCACCGAGGCGATCGACTTCCTGCTGACGAACCGCGCGATAAACGGGATCAACCTGAACATCGACGGCGGAGACGTGCTCATCTGACGCCTGCGGCGATCCGCCACGGCCCCCACCACCCGGTCGCGCCCTGCCCGTGCTCCCGCTGCTCGCGGGAGTACCGGGCCAGGTCGCGGGCGGAGAACAGCGCCATGCCGGCGTGGAATCCGGTCACCGGCACCGGAACCCGCGCCCAGTAGGCGAGCCGGCCGTCGACGTGGAACTCCACCTCCGACGTCGGCGCCCGGTAGGTGATGGCGTAGCCGTGCGCCCGGCCCGGCTCGGTCGGCACATCCAGGACCACCCGGTGGACGTAGTGCTCGTGCGGCTGGGTCACGCCGGGCAGCACCAGGCGCTCGACAGTCGCGTACACGGTGTCGTTCGTCGCGGCGGCGTTGAACACGACGCCGGTCTCCAGGTCGAACAGTGCCACCGTGCCGAACGCGTCCAGCAGGTCGTGCGGGATCTGCCGGTACGTCCGCACGCCCATCTCCACCTCGACGGCCAGCGTGCCCTCCGCCGGCACGGCGAAGCGTCGCACCGACCGGTACATCTGCTTGGCGTTGTTCTGCCGGGGATCGGTGTCGTGGAAGCGGGTGAACGGGTCGACGGTCAGCTCCAGCCGCCCGTCGCCGGTGCGGACGCGGGCGTTGCGGTCCTGGTACCTGTGGGTCTGCCCGTCCGCGCCGGTGATCGACATGACCGCCCAGCGGGCGGGGTCCAGCTCGCGGCCGGTGAAGTCGTCGTACGTCCACGCGCTGGTTCTCAGTGCCGACGTCATGCAGCCACCATCGGACGCCGGCCGGGCGCGGGCATCACCCGTTCACGCGGTTCGGCCGGGCCGGGCACGCCAATGCGCCGGCAGCCTCCCGGAAATCCCGTGATTAAGCCATGCCGCAGCATGAGCGGTCGCCGAGACTGACGCCGCACGCCATCTCCGCATCGTCTGCGACGTTCTCACCAGGGGGAGAGAGCAATGGACACGGCAGCTCCGGCACCGGACGGCGGTCGTTACCTCGCCGTCCATCACAGCGCAGAGTTCAGGGAACTACGGCGACGATCGAGCACGGTCACGCTCTGGGCCAGCGTCGCCTTCTTCGGGTGGTGGTTCCTCGGCAGCCTGCTCGCCACCTACGCTCCGGACTTCTTCCGGGAGAAGGTGGCCGGCCCGGTCAACGTGGGCCTGCTCTTCGTCTTCCTGTCGTTCACCTTCGTGGTGACGCTCGCCGCCTTCTACCTGCGCTACGCCCGCACGCGGCTCGACCCGCTCAGCGAGAAGATCCGCGCCGACCTGGAAGGAGCGTCCCGATGAGCGTCGTCCTCGCCGACCCGCCACCCCCGGTCGACAACACGTGGGCGACGCCCGCGATCGCCGTCCCGGTCACCGTCGTCCTCGCGCTCGCGGTGCTCTACCTGGTCCGCTCGGCGCGCGCCAGCACCACCACCGCGGACGGCTTCCTGCTGGCCGACCGGCGGATCGGGCCGGTGCAGAACGCGCTGGCGGTGGCCTCCGCGCCGCTGATGTACTCGACGATGTACATCATCACCGGCCACATCGCGCTCAGCGGCTACGACGCCATCCTGCTGATGACCGCCTTCACGATGGGCACCATGCTCGCGCTGTTCCTCTTCGCCGGGCCGGTGCGCAACGTCGGCGGCTACACGCTCGGCGACCTGCTCGCGGTGCGCGTCCGGGAACGGCCGGCGCGGATGGCCTCGGCGGTGCTCACACTGCTGACGTACGTCATGCTGACCGTGATCATGATGGCCGCCATCGCGTTCATCTTCAACCGCTGGTTCGGCGTCGACGCGCTCGTCGGCCTGGTCCTCCCGGTCTTCGTGGTCGGCCTGGTCACCGTCGGGTACGTGTACCTCGGCGGGATGCTCGGGGTCACCCGCATCCTGGTGTTCAAGCTGGTGCTGTCGGTGGTCGTGGTGGGCGTGCTGACCGCCTGGGTGCTGGCCCGCTTCGACCTGAACCTGTTCAGCCTGCTGGAGCGGGCCGAGGCCAACGCGGCGCCGGTGCCCAGCGGCAGCGACCTGCTCGGCCCGGGCCGGCTGTTCGGCGAGGGCGCGACCACGCTCGTGCACCTGTCGAAGCTGTTCGCCATCGCGGTCGGGGTGGCGGCGATCCCGTTCCTGTTCATGCGCAACTTCGCGGTGACCAGCGGGCGGGACGCGCGCCGGTCGACCGGGTGGGCGTCGATGATCATCGTCGGGTTCTACCTGTGCCTGTCCGTGGTCGGGCTGGGCGCGGTCGCGATCCTCGGCCGGGACAACATCGGCGTCATCAAGGCCCACCGCGACATCAGCTTCCCCAAGCTCGCCGACGAGCTGGGCGGGCCGGTGATGGTCGGCTCCCTCGCCGGCGTCGCGGTCCTGACGATCGTCGGGGTCTTCGCGCCGCTGCTGCACAGCGCGGTGACGACGGTGACGAAGGACCTGAACGTGCTGCGGGGCCGCCGGCTGGACCCGGCCGCCGAGCTGAAGGACATCAAGCGCAACACCCTGATCATCGGCGTCGGCTCCGTCCTGCTGGCGGTCGCGATGCTGCCGGTACGGACCCACATCTTCATCCCGACCTCGATCGACGTGGCCGGCGCGGTGGTCCTGCCGATCGTCGTCTACGCGCTGTTCTGGCGCCGATTCAACACCCGCGGCCTCCAGTGGACGGTCTACGGCGGCCTCGCGCTCACCGCGTTCCTGGTGCTGTTCTCCAACGGCGTCTCGGGCGAGCCGGACGCCATCTTCCCGGACCGCAACTTCAAGTTCGTGGACATCGAGCCCGCGCTGATCACGGTGCCGGTCGGCTTCCTGCTCGGCTACCTCGGCTCGATCACCAGCCGCGAGCGCGACGATGCCGCCTTCGCCGAGATGCAGGTCCGGTCCCTCACCGGCGCTGTCGCCACGGGACCGGCGCGGCCGGCCGCCGTCGACGACGAGGACCGCGACGGCCGCCAGGACCGGGCGCCCAGCCCGGTGAGCTGACCATCCGCCACGGTGTGGGGCGGCCCCCTCCGCCGCCCCACACCCCTCGGGAGGCAACTGTGGATCCGGTACCGGTTCTGGTCGTGGGCGCGGGCCCGGTCGGCATGGTCACCGCGCTGGCGCTCGCCCGTCACGGCGTCGCCTGCGTCCTCGTCGACCAGGGCTTCGAGACGTCCGTCCATCCCAAGCTGGACTACGTCAACGCCCGCAGCATGGAGTTCTTCCGGCAGTTCGGCCTCGCCGACGACGTGCGTGCCGCCGGCGTCGCGCCCGAGCACCGGTCCGACGTGATCTGGTCGACCGGCCTCGCCGGTGAGCCGATCACCAGGTGGGGCCTGCCCTCGGTGACGCAGGAGTGGCGCCGCATCGCCGAGCACAACGACGGCACCCAGCCGGCCGAGCCGGGCCAGCGGATCTCCCAGATCGACCTGGAGCCGGTCCTGCGGGCGCGCTGCCGGCGGGAACCGCTCGTCGACCTGCGCCTCGGCGTACGGTTCGACTCGCTGACCCAGGACGACGCGGCTGTCACCAGCGTGCTGGCCGACGACACCGGCGGCGAGGTCCGGCTGCGGTCGCGGTACGTCGTCGGGTGCGACGGCGCGTCGAGCCGGGTCCGCCGGGCCGTGGGCATCGGCGAGGAGGGCTTCGACGTGCCCGGCCTGCCGGGCGCGTTCATGGTGCACTTCACCAGCCGGGACCTGGACAGCCTGCACCGGCACGGCCGGTTCTGGCACTACTTCGCGTTCCGGTACGTGATCATCGCGCAGGACGAGGTGGACACCTGGACCGCGCACGTCAACGGGATCGACCCGAACGAGTTCGACGAGCCGCCGGCCGACCCGGAGGCGTTCCTGCTCGACACGATCCGCACCGAGCTGCGGATCGACAAGGTGCTGCTCACCTCGCGCTGGCGTCCCGGCTTCATGCTCGCCGACCGGTACCGCGCCGGCCGGGTGCTCCTCGCCGGGGATTCGGCGCACCGGATGTTCCCCACCGGCGCGTACGGCATGAACACCGGCATCGGTGACGCCGTCGACGTGGCCTGGAAGCTCGCCGCGGTGCTCCGGGGCTTCGGCGGTCCCGCGCTGCTCGACAGCTACGACGCCGAACGCCGCCCGGTGGGGCGGCGCAACATGCACACCTCGCACCGGCACCTGGGCGTGCACCTGCGGGCGGGGGAACTGCTGCGCGACGGCGCCCCGCTGCCGTCCGTCGCGGCCTTCCTCGACGCCGAGCGGGGCGAGAACGAGTACCGGGGCATCGAGCTGGGCTACCGCTATGCCGGCTCGCCGGTGCTCCGGCCGGAGGGCCCGGCCGAACCCCCGGACGACCCGCGGGCGTACACCCCGACGACCTGGCCCGGCGCCCGCCCGCCCAGCCTCCTGCTCAGTGGCGGGCAGCAGATCTTCGACCGGTTCGACCCGGCCTCGTTCACCCTCGTGGACTTCACCGGCGACGGCGCCGCCGATCCGCTGCTGGCGGCGGCGGCCGCGCGGGGCCTGCCGGTCACCCACACCGTGGTGACCGACGCCCGGGCCCGCGAGCTGTGGGAACGCGACCTCGTCCTGCTGCGGCCGGACCACCACGTCGCCTGGCGGGGCAA
>NZ_JAGPXV010000448.1:0-4988 GCF_018070405.1 Micromonospora sp. D75 | reverse complement strand
TGTCGTCGAGGTCCAGGCCGTCGGCCCGCTCGGTCGCCCGCATGGCCCGGCGCAGCTCGTCCATCTCGGTCACCGGCACGTCTCCTGCGGTCGGGGCGCGGACAGGCCGGCGGTACGCAGCTTCTCCAGCGCCCGGGACGAGGTGCTCTTGACGGTGCCGACGGACACGTCGAGTTCGCGGGCCACCTGGGCCTCCGGCAGGTCGAAGTAGTGACGCAGGACGACGACGGCACGTTCCCGCGCGGTGAGCGTGCCGAGCGCGGTGACCAGCCACCGCCGCGTCGCCACCTCCTCGGCCAGGTCGCCGCCGCTTCGCTCCGGGAGGTCGTCGCTCGGGTACTCGCGGATCGGCCGCCGCCAGGTGTCGACGAGGTGGTTCACCAGCACCGACCGGGCGTAGCCGTACGGGTCGCCGTTGCGGATCCGGGACCACGACGCGTACGTGCGCACGAGCGCGGTCTGCGCGGCATCCTCGGCGTGGTGGTGGTTGCCGGTCATGAGGAAGGCGGCGTGCGTCAGCCGCCCGGAGCACGCCCGCGCGAACTCGACGAACTCCGCGTCACCCCGGGCCATGCCGGTCCTCTGCACCTCTCACCCCGGTAGGGACGTGCGGGCAGCGGAAAAGGTTGAGTCCTCGCCGCACCAACTTTCGCGACGGGCCACCCGTCCTCATCCCCGTGCCCCCGACCGGGCACCGAGGGGAGTCGAGATGACCAGGACCGTGGACCGGACACGCGGTGGCGCGGCGGTGTTCGCGCTGGCGGTGGCGCTGGCCGGCTGCACACCGGCAGTGGCCGACCAGCCCGCAGCCACGCCGTCCGAGCCGGCCGGGCCGTCCGCTGCCGCGCCGGCCGCGTCGGCGGCGGCGCCCGTCCGGCCCCGGCCGGCGCGGATCGGCTATCCCGCCGAGGGCGGCAACCGGTGGCGGTTCGCCGCCGCCGAGCCGGCCACCACAGGGGGTACGGGCCGGCTGCTGCGCTACCGGGTGGCGGTGGAGCGCGACATCACGGGTCTGCCAGCGGCCGACTTCGGGGCGCAGGTCACCGGCATCCTCGCCGGCCCGGGTGGCTGGACGACCGACGGGCGGATCGCCCTGCGTCGCGTCGGCACCGACGGGCCCGCCGACTTCACCGTCTACCTCGCGACCCCCGGTACGCGCGACGACCTGTGCGGGGACGGTCTGGACCGGTACACGTCCTGCCGTAACGGGAACCGGGTGGTGGTGAACGTGGCCCGCTGGGTGCTCGGCGCGCCCGCGTACGGCAGCGACCTCGCCGCGTACCGCCGGTACGTGGTCAACCACGAGGTCGGCCACCGCCTGGGTCACGGGCACGAGCGCTGCCCGGGGCGGGGCCGCCCGGCGCCGGTGATGCAGCAGCAGACGCTCGGCCTGCACGGCTGCACCCCGAATCCGCTGCCGTTCCTGCGTGGCGAGCGGTACGCGGGCCGCTCCGGCGTGTACGACGACCGCCTGCCCCCGCCGGAGGGCGGCCGGCCGGGCTGAGGTCCGGGTCCGCGCGGCCGGGCACGCGCAGCCCGGCCGCGCAGGCGGACCCACGCCGGCGCTCAGAACAGCGTGGCCGGGCCGACCGGCTCCGGCTCCGGCAACGGCGCGAGCCCGGGCACCCGCTCGCGGACCTGGTCGTGGAAGCGGCGGGCCAGCTCGGGCGCGTCCGCGTTGTCCGGTGTGTGCACGAACACCGTCGGCGAGCGGCCCTCCCGCAGCCAGCCGGTGACCACGTCCAGCCACGGCTGCCAGCCCTCGACGGTGCGGGCCGGGTCGTCGCGGCCCAGGTAGCGCACGATCGGCCGGTCGGTCAGCGCCCGGGTACGCAGCGGCAGGCGCGGTTTGCGCGTCCACGCCTCCCGCTCCGCGTCGCTGGTGGGCGGCGTACGGAAGAACGCGGTGGTGTCGAACGGCACCCACTCCGCGCCGTGTCGGTGCAGCGTGGCCTCCAGCGCGCGTACCGCGCCGGCCTCGGTGAAGAAGGCGGGGTGGCGGACCTCGACGGCGTACCTGTGGGTGTCGGGCAGCGTGCGCAGGAACCGGTCGAGGTCGGGCACGTCGCCGGGGCTGAACGAGCCGGGCAGCTGGATCCAGAGCGCGTCCGCCCGGGGCCCGAGCGGCTCCATCGCGTGCAGGAACGCGCGCAGCGCTGCCTCGCCGCCGGTGAGCCGGTGCTCGTGCGTCACCGCCTTCGGCAGCTTCGGCAGGAAACGGAAGGCCGGGCCGGTCTGCTCGGCCCAGGACGCCACCGTCTCCCGGGCCGGGGTCGCGTAGAACGTGGTGTTGCCCTCCACGGCGTCGCACCACCCGGCGTACGCGCGCAGCCGCTCGTGCGCGGGCAGCGGATGCGGCAGGAAGCGGCCGGACCAGGACCTGTGCGTCCACATGGCACAGCCGACGTGCAGGCGCAGCCCGGTCACCGGTAGGGCCAGCTCGTCGAGTCGCCGCGCAGCGCCGCCTCCCGGTTCCACTTCCGGGTGAAGTACAGCGCGAGGCAGCCGAGCCCGGCGAGCACCGGGGCGAGCAGCATGAGCAGCAGTCCGGCGCCGAGCCGGAACCGGTCGCTCTGGATGCCCTCGGCGGTGGTCAGCGCGAACGCCTCCGCGCCGGCGCCGGTGCAGCTCACGAAGTCGGTGCCCATCCAGGCGATGCCGTCGGTGGCCAGCACCGGAGTGAACTGCCGCGGGTCGCCGCGGTCGCGCATCACCGCCGCGGTCCCCTCGGGCCGGGCCCCGGTCAGCTCGCTGGTCCGCTGCTCGCCGGTGGAGTAGACCCGGCTCTTCGCGGTGCACCGCACGGTGGCGGGGTCGACTGTGGCCGGGGTGGCGAGGATCAGGATGTTGCCGGGGCGTACGCCGGTGTCCCGCACCTTGATCTCGGCGCCGGGGGCGAACTCGGCGGCGGCGGAGAAGGTCGACGCGGCCGCGAACGGACCCGTCTGGGTCAGCAGGGCGAGGCCGAGGAACCCGGCCAGCAGGAACCCGCCCGCGCCGACGAAGATCCACATGGCGACCACGGCGCGGAAGCGCCGCACGAGCGGGCTCACCGGACGCGGTCCATGTCGCAGGCGCCGTCGGTGACCTGCCCCGGGTCGGAGGAGTACACGCTGCGCTTGGCACCGCAAGAGGCGAGTGAGAGGGCCCCTGTCGCCAGCGCCGCCGTCAGACCGGTCCTTCTCCGTCGCATCCGTCCTCCTCGCGCTCGCGCCGCGGCGGGCCGGGGCCGCCCGGTCGCCGCGACCACGGTAGCCGGGCCGGTCAGCGACGTCGGATCGGGCCGCGTCAGGGCCGCTCCACCCGTACCGGGTCGCCGCGCACGAGGTCGTCGTGGATCCGCCAGTGGGCGTCGACGCCCGCGCGCCGGGCCGCGTCGTCGTCGGCGGCGATCCGCTGTCGCAGCAGCTCGACCGCGATCCGGCGGTTGAGGTGCAGGTGCCGTTCGGTGTCCACCACCACGGTCCGGCCGGACGGCCGGTGGGTGGCCCGGACGGCGGTGCTGGCCTTGTTGCGGTGCTGGCCGCCCGGCCCGCCGGTGCGGCACGGCACGAACTCGACGTCCGCCTCGTGGAACGGCGTGACCACCACGTCGGTCCGGCACGGGCGCGCGGTGACGTACCAGTTCTTCCGCCCGTGGCCGGTCCGGTACGGGCTGGGCGCCTGCCAGCAGAGCGTGCCGGTCCACCCGGCCGCGAACGCCTCGGCCCCGGCGCCGCTGATCCGGACCAGCACCGACCGGTAGGTGCCGGCCCGGTCGCCGGGCACCGTCTCGACCCGCGCGGTACGCAGGCCCCGCCGGGCCGCCTCGGCCTCCAGGCGGGACAGCAGCCGGGCCAGCGCCCACGCGCACTCGGCGGGTCCGCGCCCGGCGGACAGCAGCAGCTCGGTCACCGGCGGCCCTTGCGGCCCACGTCCGGCGTCTTGTAGGTGACGAGCGGAACCGTGGTGGTGACCGGGGTGGCGAGGTCGTGCGTCACCAGGTCGCCGACGACCTGCTCGATGCGCTTGTACGCGGTGGGCGCCTCCTCGAACAGCAACTGCCGGTCGCCGCACACCACGATCGAGCCGACCGGCGTACGCCGCAGTTCCTCGACGGTGTGCTTGGCCCGGCCCCGGCGCAGCGCGTCGGCGCGCGACATCTTGCGCCCGGCGCCGTGCGCCACCGAGTAGCCGGCGTCCGGCCCGGCGTGCGCGGCCACCAGATAGGAGGGCGTGCCACGGGTGCCGGCGATCAGCACGTCCCGCCCGTCGCCCGGCGCCGCGCCCTTGCGGTGCAGGTAGCGCCCGTCGCGGATCTCGACCAGGTTGTGGCACTGGTCGACGACCGGCTCGGTGGGTTCGGCGCCGAGCGCGTACGCGACCCGCGCGGCCAGCAGCCGCCGGTTGAGCGACCCCCACCGCACGGCCGCGTCGTGCCGGGCCAGGTAGGCGTCCGGGTCGGGCGCGGGACCGGCGCCGTGCGTCTCGGTGTGCTCGCGCAGGATCCGTTCGCCCAGCCCACGTGATCCGGAGTGCACCACGAGCACCAGGTCACCGGCGTCCAGCCCGAGCCGCGTGGCGTGCTCCGCCGCGAGGATCGGCCCGACGCGGGCCAGCTCGACGAAGTGGTTGCCGCGCCCGACGGTGCCGAGCCCGTCGAGGTGCCCGGCCGGGATGTCGCCGTCCAGCACCGACCACGCCGGGTCGTCGGCGTCCGGGTCGAGCGCCCGGTCCAGGTCGGGGAACCGGGCCGCGAGCCGTTCCGGTACGACCCGGCGCAGCGCGATCGGGAACACCGCGATGCCGCACCCGATGTCGGAGCCGACCAGGAACGGATACAGCACCGTGGAGGACATCGCCGCGCCGATCGGCGCGCCCTTGCCGGGGTGCAGGTCGGGCATGGCGGCGACGTGCGCCATGCCGTCCAGGGCGGCGACCTGACGGCACTGGTCGAGCGCGGCGGACTCGATCCAGCTGCCGGGGGAGGAGAAGACGGAGACGGTGGC
>NZ_JAGPXV010000447.1:0-4990 GCF_018070405.1 Micromonospora sp. D75 | reverse complement strand
CATGTGCTGCTGGCGATCGCGCGCTACCCCACGGAGCGGCTGCGGGACGTGGCCGACGAGGTGGGCGTCACCGAGCGGGCGGCCCAGGCCATCGTCGCCGACCTGGAAGCCGGGGGTTACCTGCGGCGCACCCGCGTGGGGCGGCGCAACGAGTACACGATCAACCCGAAGGGACGCTTCCGGCACCCGGCGGAGGCCGACCAGCAGGTCGGCGCCCTGCTGGCCCTCTTCGCCGCCGAGCCGGCCGGGGACGTCACCGCCGACCGGTGACCGGTTCCCGCGACCGCGTGCGCCCGCGCGGGCCGGCGCGACGGTAATCTCACCGCGTGCGCGACAGCTTGCGGCCGGGCGCGACAAAAGGGCGCGCCCGGGCCGGACACCCGATCCGGACCGTCCTCTCGGCAGCGGCGGCAGCCGCTCTGCTCGGCGGCGCGCTGGCGGTGCCCGCGCCCGCCGTGGCCGCCCCGAAGTGCGGGCCGACCGGCGGCCCCGCGCCCACCGAAACGCCGTGGGCGCTGAGCCGCCTCGACCCGGCCTCCGCGTGGCGGGTCGGCAAGGGCGCGGGGATCACCGTCGCCGTGATCGACTCCGGGGTCTCACCGTCGCATCCCCTGCTGCGCGGGCGGGTGCTCCCCGGCGAGGACTTCAACCAGCTCGTCCGGCTTCAGGGCCAGTGTGACCTGGTCGGGCACGGCACCATGGTGGCCGGCATCATCGCCGGGCGGGAGGGCACCGGCTCGCCGTACACCGGCATCGCGCCGGAGGCCCGCATCCTGCCGCTGCGTGTGCTGGCCGAGAACAAGGAGAACTTCGACCCGGACGTGCCGGGCGAGATCGGCAAGGCGATCCGCTGGGCGGTCGACAACGACGCCGACGTGATCAACCTGTCCCTGGTCACGCTCGACGACCCGCAGCTGAAATCGGCGGTGCAGTACGCGCTCGGCAAGGACGTGGTGGTCGTCGCCTCCGCCGGCAACCGGCAGGAGAACCGGGAGGACCGGCCGGCCTATCCGGCCGCGTACCCGGGGGTCATCGCCGTCGCCGGTGTGGACGAGCAGGGCGGCCACGTCGGCAGCTCGGTCAGCGGGGACTATGTGGACATCGCCGGCCCCGGGCTGAACATCCTCGGGCCCGCGCCGCAGGGGTCCGGCTACCGGGCCGAGCCGCAGGGCGGCACGAGCTTCGCCACCGCGTACGTCTCCGGTGTCGCCGCGCTGGTGCGGGCCGCGCACCCCGACATCAGCGCCGACGAGGTCGCCTACCGGCTGACCCGCACCGCCGACAACCCGCCCGACGGGCACAACGCCGACGTCGGCTACGGGATGGTCAACCCCTACCGGGCGGTGACCAGCCTGCTCGGCACCCGCACGGACCCGCCGCTGGGCGCCATGCCGCCGCCGGCGCCGCCCACCGATCCGCTGGCCTGGCAGCGCACCGTCGCGATCTGGGTCGCCGTCGTCGGCGGGCTGCTCGCCGGGGTCCTGCTGACGCTGCGGCCGATCCTGACCCGCGGCCGGCGACGCGGATGGCGCCCCGGCCGGCGGGACGTCCCGCAGGACGCCTGACCGGTCGCCTCGCGCCGCACGGCCGGGCCGGAAATACACGAGACAGGGCCGGAATACACGACGGCTCCGCCCGGCACGAGCCGGAGCGGAGCCGTCGTGGACCGGTCGGGGGTCAGCTGCCCCAGACCTTGGAGTTGCTCATCTCCGTGGTCATGTAGTTCTCGCGCGCGATGCCCACCGCGCCGCCGATCTCGTTCAGGACCTTGTTGATGTCCCGCACGGCGGCGTCCCACTGGGCCTGGTGCTGCTGGTAGGCGGCCCGGTCCTGGCCCTCCCACTCGAGCTTGGTCAGCATCGCCCGCAGCGTGTCCAGCTTCTCGTCGATGATCCGCGAGATGGCCTGCATCTGCTGGTTGCTGCTCTCCAGAACAGCGTAGTCAACCTTGATGCTCATCGATTCCTCCTCTGCCTGTCTTCGCGGATCACGGGTTGAGAGCAGCGTGGAACTTGTCCAGCATCTGCTGCTGCTCTTCGTCGTTGACCTGGTGCGTGGTGCCCGACTTGTCGAGCAGGTCCGCGATGTTGTCCATCGCGGTCAGCAGCTTGTTCGTGTCCTCGGTCCAGCGAGTCATCAGGCTCTGGAAGCCCGTGGACGCCTGGCCCTTCCAGGCCATCGCGAGGTCGTCGACCACGTTCCACAGCTTCTTGAGCTCACCGTCAACCTCGCTGCGCGTGGACCGCACGTCACTCGCGGCGGTGTGCAGAGTCGCTGCACTGACCTCGAACGCCATGCTTCACACCCTTCCGTCTTTTGTGGCGGCGGTTCCGCCGCGCCCTCCCCCGCGGCAAGGCGAACACACCCCACCGACGGACACTTCATCCGAACCGTAGCGGACGATGTCCAACCCGCGCAGCCCTGCCGGCCCATCGACGTACTCCGACAGCCCGGAATCGGCAAGGCGATCCGGCGCTGTCCGTACGAGTTGGACGGTCCGTCCCGAGGTCAGGGCCGCTCACGTGCGGCTTTGACGATCGTCGACACACCGAAGGCCAGCACCGCGACCAGCAGTACCACCACGATCCACAGCAGCGGCTTCTCGAACGCGCGCTCGAACGTCAGCACCAGCAGCGCCGCGCAGGCGCTCAGCGAGACCACCTCGGCGGCCCGCCGCAGCCGCGCCGAGCGGGTCAGCACGGCGAACAGCATCAGGAGCACGAAGACCGGAATGGTCAGCAGGACGTACAGGAACAGTACGAAGATCAGAGTGTCCATGCCCCGCTCCCGTCACCTGTAGAACGCGGAGTCCCGAACCCAGTCGATCTTGATGTCCTTGATGTCCGGGTCGGAGCCGGCGGGCGCCCAGCCGGGCCGGGAGTCCGCGGTGAACGTGAACCGGCTGTCCGTGTGGAACGCGGCCATCAGCGCGTGCAGCAACGCGCTGATCTCGCCGAAGACCAGGACCAGGATCGCGGCGGTGGCGGCCAGGCCGGCGATGCCGATGGCCTGGGCCAGCGCGGTGGTCGCGGGGAAGAACTGGAGCGCGATCGAGGCGATCACCGCGACCAGGATCGGCATGAGCGCCTGCGCCAGGCCGGACACCGCGTCGTTGTACGCGTCCCGGGCCGCGGTGAGCGTGTCCCGGTTGGCGGCGAACGCCTCGGCCAGCGAGTTGATCTCCGCGCCGAGCTTGCGCATGAACTGGTCGAACGCGTCCCGGTCGTCGAAGTCCCACTCCGACGCCTCCGGCGGGACCGCCGCCATCGCCGCGCCGAACTGGTCCGCGCCGAGCAGGCGGGCCGCCTCGTCCCACTTCTTGATGGACTCGTTCACCTGCTGGTTGTCGAAGGACTCCAGGTAGAGGATGGTGCCGATCAGCGCCGCCGAGGCGGCGATCCAGACCAGGTTGCCCCGGGCGATGGCCGCGGCCGACCGCACCGGCGCCGTGGTCTGGGCGACCGACACCGAGCCGGTCACCGTCCCCGAGGCGTTGGCGATGAGGATCTCCGGTGGCATCAGGCGTCCTTCCCCCGGCGGGCCCGGCCGGTCACTTGACCACCCAGGGCTGATCCGACTTCTCCCAGTTCTGCGCGCTCTGTTCGAGCTGCGCGGCGGCCTTGCGCAGATGCTCCGCGCCGGTGCGGACGTTGTCGAGGTGCCCGTCCACGGCCGCGTTGTGCCGCTCCACCGCCCCGGTGCCGAACCAGCTCAGCGCGCCGCCGGGCAGCTTGACCTCGGCCAGCAGCGCCTCGACGTTGCGCAGGTACTGGATCGGCCCGTCCGGGGCGTCGAGCATCCGGCTCGCCTTCCGGATCGCGTCGACGTCGACGGTGTTCGGCATCATCGTCCCCTCTCGCTCAGCGCCGCAGATTGCGGGTCGGGTCGGACAGATCCACCCCGAACTGACGGAACCAGTCCTCCGGGGTCAGCGTGCCGTCCTGCGCCCGGCGGACCGTCTCGGAGTCGCCGAGCATCTCGCCCAGCATCTCCCGCTGCCGCTCCTCGAAGGCGGCGTAGGCCGCGTCGATCGCGGCCTGCATCGCCTCGGCCAGGGAGAAGCTGTCCAACCGCATGGCGCGCGCGTTCAGCTCGATGTCGCCGACCTTCATGTCGCCGTCGACGGTCACCCGCACCAGCCCGTCCGGGCTCTCCCCGGTGACCCGCAGCTCCGCACGCTGCCGCTGGAGCTCGGCCATCCGCCGCTGCTGCTCCTGCGCCTGCCGCAACAGGCCCTCCAGGGCTCCACCGATACCCGACGGGCTGCTCAACTCCGGCTCTCCCCGTAATCGCGACGATCGATCGGGCCGACGCTACCGGAAGTGACGCCCGACGTCCGTCCCGTCAGACCGGTTCCGTCCAGGCGGTCTGGATCAGCTGCTGGCCGTCGCGGCGGCGCACCAGCGTGCCCCGGCCCGGCGGCTGCGGGGTCGGCCGCAGGTTGCCGAAGACCGCGCCCTCCTCCCGGCTGCCGGACATGAGCAGTCCCGGCGAGTCCAGCTCACGCAGACGCTGCAGCACCGGCTCGTACAGCGCCCGGGCCACACCACCGACCCGCCGCGTGACGATCAGGTGCAGGCCGATGTCCCGCGCCTGCGGCAGCAGCTCGTGCAGCGCGCTGAGCGGATTGCTGCCGCCGGAGGCGACCAGGTCGTAGTCGTCCACCAGGATGTAGAGGTCCGGCCCCTTCCACCAGCTCCGGTCGCGCAGCTGCGCGGTGGTCACGTCCGGGCCGGGCAGCCGGTTCTGCAACGCGCTGCGGATCGAGCCGAGACCCTGGCTGAACACCTGGTTCGACGGCGCGTAGTCGAGCAGGTGGTCCCCCTCGACCGCGCCGAGCAGGCCGCGCCGGTAGTCGGCGATGACCAGCCGCGCCTGGGCCGGGGTGTACCGCTCGGCGATCCCCCGGGCGATCAGCCGCAGCAGGTTCGTCTTGCCGCACTCGGCGTCGCCGAACACGGTCAGGTGCGGCTCGCTCGCCAGGTCCAGG
>NZ_JAGPXV010000446.1:0-4990 GCF_018070405.1 Micromonospora sp. D75 | reverse complement strand
CGCCTATCCGCCACCCCGTACGCGCCGGCCCCCGACGCCGTGGTCCAGCGCGTACGGGGTGGCGGATAGGCGCGACGTGCCGTCACCGGCGGCCGGGTCACGCGCACACGCGACCGGCGGTCCGGCTGACTCTCGACTGGAGGACAGATGCAGCAATCCGGTTCAACGGCGGAACGCAGCCCACTCGGGCCGTGGGAGGGCAAGCCGGCGGTCCAGCAACCGGACTGGCAGGACCACCCGGCGTACGCCCAGACCTGTGCGGCGTTGGCGGCGGCCCCGCCGCTGGTCCCGCCCGGGGAGGTACGGCGGCTCCGGCAGGCGTTGTCGGAGCTGGCGTCGGCCGGCGGGCTCCTGCTGCAGTTGGGCGACTGCGCCGAGAGCCTCTACGAGTGCACCCCCCGGCACACCTCCGACAAGATCGAGGTCATCGACCGGCTGGGGGACCGGCTCAGTGAGCTCACCGGGCGCAACGTGCTGCGGGTGGGCCGGATGGCCGGGCAGTTCGCCAAGCCCCGGTCGCAGGCGACGGAGTGGCACGACGCGCTGAGTATCCCCTCCTTCCGCGGCCACATGATCAATTCCGAGCTGGCCGCGCCCGGTACGCGCAAGGCCGACCCGCGCCGCATGTGGTGGGCGTACGAGGCGAGCGACCGGGTGCAGCGGGTGCTGCGCGCCCACCGGGAGGGGGCCGGGCGGGCCGCGCGGACCGAGGGGCCCTGGTCGAGCCACGAGGCCCTCGTTGTCGACTACGAGTCCCGGCTGATCCGCCGGGACCCGGACACGGGTGAGCGCTACCTGGCGTCGACCCACCTGCCGTGGGTGGGGGAGCGGACCCGCCGCTCCGCCGAGGCGCACGTGGCCATGCTGTCCACTGTGGCGAACCCGGTCGGCTGCAAGATCGGGCCGGACGCCGACCCGGACGAGGTCCTGCGGGTGTGCGAGGCGCTCGACCCGCGGCGCGAGCCCGGCCGTCTCGTCCTGATCCCGCGGATGGGCCGGGGCCGGATCCGGGAGGCCCTGCCGCCGATCGTCCGCGCGGTGGTGAACGCGGGGCACCCGGTGCTCTGGTTGAGCGATCCCATGCACGGCAACACCGTCAAGGCCTCGGTCGGCCTGAAGACGCGGCACCTCTCCGACGTGGTCACCGAGGCGCTGTGGTTCCGCGACATCCTCGACCGGCAGCGGCAGCACGCCGCCGGGCTGCACGTCGAGGTCGCCGCCACCGACGTGACCGAGTGCGTCGGCGGTTCGGTGGCCGGCGAGGACGACCTGGCGCGTCACTACACCTCGCTGTGCGACCCCCGGCTCAACCCGGGGCAGGCCACCGAGTTGATCGAAGCGTGGGCCAAGGACACCGCGACGGTCGGCCCGGCGCCGAGGCGGCCCTGAGGTGCCGACCGTTTTCGAACTGCGGGAAAATTGACAGAAGGAGACCTGCCGGAGCAAATTCGGCCAGGCTAGCCGCGCCGCAGTTCGTCGTCCACTACCTGCGTGGGTAGTGTCTACTACCCGTGCCGGGACCGTCAGTGGTGTTGCCCAGCAGGAATCCCATCGCAATGATGTGTGGGAAGGTGTAATCCTTCGATCGGTGACGCGCGCACCTCATCTTATCCGCACGGAATCCTGTCTCGGCTGAAGCGAGTGTTTCCAATGTGGGGCAACTCAAACACGCTGGAAGTGAAGGGCAACGACGAGAGATTTCCCCTGCCGGACGCAGCTACGGAGGATCGGTCTGTGCTTGGCGAGACGGTTCCGGTTTCCGCGCTGCTGCCCGGCGACTCCCCGCGGCTGGCGGGAGAGAACGTCGAGCACATCCGGCTGCTGGCCGCGATGCACGACCTCCCCCCGATCCTCGTGCAGCGCGGCACGATGCGGGTGATCGACGGCATGCACCGGCTGCGGGCCGCCAAGCTGCGCGGCGACGAGACCGTACGGGTGACGTTCTTCGACGGCGACGACGCCGCGGCGTTCCTGCTCTCGGTCGACGCCAACATCAAACACGGGCTGCCGCTGTCCCGCGCCGACCGGGAGGCCGCCGCCACCCGCATCCTGCGGTTGTATCCGCAGTGGTCGGACCGCGCCGTCGCCGCCGCCGCCGGGCTGTCCCCGACCACGGTCAGCGGCATCCGGCGCCGCCTGCTGCAACCGGCGGCGCGGGAGGGCAGCCGGGTGGGACGGGACGGCCGGGTCCGCCCGCTGGACGGCTCGGCGGGCCGCCGTCGGGCCAGCGCGGTCATCGCGCTCCGGCCGGACGCGCCCCTGCGTGCCATCGCGAAGGAGGCCGGGGTGTCGGTGGGCACGGCGCGGGACGTGCGCGCCCGGCTGCAGGCGGGCCGGGACCCGGTCCTGACCCCGCAGCGGCCGGCGGCCGAGCCCGAGCCGGCCGCCGACGACGGGTCGGAGGCGCGCAGGCGCCGGCCGGGCCAGGCCCCGGCGCCGCCCGTCGACTGGCCGGCGGTACGCGGGAACCTGATCCGCGACCCCGCGGTGAAGTACGCCGAGGTGGGCCGGGCCTTCGTCCGGTGGGCCGACGGGCACGTGGTCGACCCGGCCGCCTGGCGCGAGTTCGTCGACGCCGTGCCGCCGTACTGGCGCACATCGGTGGCCGAGCTGGCCCGCTCGTGCGCCGCCGCCTGGCTGGCGTTCGCCCAGGAGTTGGAGGACCGGGCGTGAAAACGGCGGTCCGCATATTTGCGGCGGTTGTCGACAGCGCGTCGAATTCCGTTGCCGTCGCCACTACCCGATCGAGTAGTGGACCGGCGTGAATAACGCGCGTTAATGTTCCTTCGATCCGCTGCCCTCATTTTCGGTGAGCACATTTGTGCGGCGGTCCAATGGAGAGGAGAATTCCCGGTGAAGATTCTGAGGCGGCCGCGGAAACGGCATCTCGGGGGTGCCGCGGCCGCCGCCGCGGCGATCGCACTGGTGGTGTCGCTGACAAACGGTGTGTCGGCGGCCCCGCAGGCAGCGACCTTCGACCTCGACCACGGGAACGCCCTGACCGACGTCATCTACCCGGCCCTCAACACCGAGCCGCGGGTCGAGTACAGCGGCCGGCCCGGGTCCTGGGCCGCGGACCGGGCCATGCTCATCGAACTGCCGTGGTTCGACGCCCTGGCGGCGTACCACCCCACCGCGGTCGGCATCTTCTCCACCATCGGCCGCCGTCCCGCCGAGGAGCACACCACGCGCAACAAGAACATCGCCGTCATCTACTCGGCCTACACCTCGCTCAGCAAGCTCTACCCGCAGCACGAGGCGACCTGGCAGCGGATGATGGCCACCGCGGGCCTGGACCCGGCGGTCACCGCGGAGGACCGCACCACCGCCAGCGGCATCGGCATCCTCGCCGCGAAGAACGCCATGGCGGCGCGCCGCAACGACGGTACGAACCGGGACGGCGACGCGGGCGGCCGCCGCTACAACCGCGAGCCGTACGCCGACCACACCGGCTACCGGCCGGTCAACAGCCCGTACGAGCTGCGCTTCCCGTCGCGCTGGCAGCCGAACACCATCTCCAAGCGTGAGGTCGTCAACACGCAGGAGTTCGCGACGCCCCAGTTCGGCCGGGTCAAGCCGATCACCTTCGACCGGCCCGAGCAGTTCCGGCTCACCCCGCCGGCGAACCACCACCTGCTGAACCCGAAGGGCTACCGCAAGCAGGCCGACGAGGTGCTGCGCGCCTCGGCCGGCCTGGACGACCGCAAGAAGATGAGCGCGGAGATCTTCAGCGACAACATCACGCCGTACGGCGCCATCGCGCACACGCTGCTGCGGGGCCGGTACAACACCGAGGACTCCGTCCGGTTCATCGTGATGACGGACGTCGCCGGGTTCGACGTGGCGATCGCCTCCTGGTACTACATGCGCAAGTACGACTCGGTGCAGCCGTTCAGCGCGATCCGCCACCTGTACCCGAACAAGAAGCTGACCGCGTGGGGCGGCCCGGGCCGGGGCACCGTCAACGACATCACCGGCACCCAATGGCGCAGCTACCTCAGCTCGGTCGCCATCGCAGCTCCGGAGTACCCGTCGGTAAACGCGGCGGTCTGCGTCGCCTACGCCCAGGTCGCGCGCCGGTTCACCGGCACCGACAAGCTGACCGTGGTGATCCCGGTGCGCAAGGGCTCCTCGATCGTGGAGCCGGGCGTGACCCCGGCCGCCGACATGATGCTGACCTGGAACAGCTACTCGGAGTGGGCCGCCGAGTGCGGGCAGAGCCGGGTCTGGGCCGGCGAGAACTTCCCCGCCTCGGTCGCGGCCGTCGACCAGTACGCGCCGCAGCTCGGTGACCGTGCCTTCGACTTCGTCCAGCGCAAGCTGAACGGGCGCTGATCCCCGCTGTGCCGGTCCGCGCTGCCGGCCATGCCCTCGGGCGTGGCCGGCAGCGCGCGTTCCGACCCCCTCACCACATGTCTTGCATAGCAAGGTATCTTGCGAGGCATGGACGGGGCACGTGAGCGGATCACCACGAACATCCGCAAGGGCGTGCTGGAGTACTGCGTGCTCGCGCTGCTCTCACGGCGCGACATGTACGGCCTGGAACTGGCCGACTGGCTCGCCGTGCGCGGCCTGACCGCCAGCGAGGGCAGCCTGTATCCGCTGCTCGCCCGCATGCGGCAGGCCGGCACCGTGCAGACCCGGTGGGTGGCCCCCGAGCAGGGGCACGCCCGGCGGTACTACGCGATCACCGACCAGGGGCGGGCGCACCTGCGGGTGTTCGCGACGGTGTGGCGGGAGATCCAGCCGCACGTGGACGAGTTGATGGGGGAGGAAGGATGAGCGACGACGGCCTCCCGGAGGCGGCGTGGGCCTACCTGCGGGCGCTGGACGCGGAGTTGTCGGACGTCCCGTCCGGCACGGCGGAGGAGATCGTCGCGGATGTCCGCGCGCACATCGCCGACGCCCTCGACAGCGGGCGGAGCGCCGACGAGGTCCTCGCCGGCCTGGGTGCCGCGCCGGACGTGGCCCGGCAGGCGCGGGAGGAGCG
>NZ_JAGPXV010000445.1:0-4998 GCF_018070405.1 Micromonospora sp. D75 | reverse complement strand
GTTGCCGACACGCAGGTTCTGGCTGGCCACCCGCACCGAGGCGCCCGCCGCGCCGGCCGCCGGGGGCAGCCACGCGCGCCCGTACAGGCCGGCCCAGACCAGCGCCGGCAGCAGCACCGCCAGCAGCGCCGGGCGGGAGCGGCGCAGCAGCGCCGCGAGCGCGAGCACCGGTACGCCGAGGCCGAGCAGCGGAACGGCGCTGTCCAGCAGGCTGCCCAGCCCGTGCACGTTCGGCACCGCCCGATGGCCGGCGAGCAGCGCCGCGAGCAGCCCGGCGCAGGCGATGACGACGAGTCCGCGCCGCCTCCGGCGGCCGGACGGCTCTCCGGGGCCACGCTCGTCGGCCTTCTGCTCGGTCACCGTCGGAATCGTAACGAGCGCCCGGGTCACCGTGCCGGGGCCTCGCCATGATCCACAGCGGTCGCCGCCATCCGGGGCGGTCGATGCTTCCGGTCGGCGGACCGCCGCACCGGGCGGGCCGCTCGACCAGCCTGCCCTCCCCCGAACGGGGGAGGGCGGCGCGCGGCCCGGGTTGCTCGTGCTCGCGTCCTCTTTCCCAGCCTTAAACCGACATGAGGCATGTTCCGGGTACGCGAGGTTCGCTTGTTTGGTGATCGGCTGAGTGAATTGTCGGCCGCGAATCCGGCAGATTGTGGCGCATGCCACTAATCACCCCGATGGCAACGGGCCGGAAGCTCTCTAGCCTCGGCGGGTGCCTCCCGACCACCCCTCCCACCAGCCGCTGCCCGCCAACCGCCCGGTTCGCCGAACGATTGACCCGGCATCAGCCGAACGGAGAGTGGGGCGTCACCGCGCCCCGGAGCAGCCCCGGCCCGGCCCGGCCCGCTCCGTACCGGGCCGGATCGCGGTGGCCACCGGCGTCACCTGCTGCCTCGGCCTGATCGGCGTAGCAGGCGTCGGCGAAACCGGCCCCGCGCGGCTGGACGTACGCGAGGCGGTCGCCGACCGGGCCGCCGCCGAGCAGCGGGCCTCCCGCGACTTCACCCGCCTCGCGCCACCTGTCGCCGCGGCGCCGGTCCTGCCCGCCCCGGCCGCCACGCCGAGCCCGGCCGCGTCGACGAAGAAGCCGCCGCGCAAGCCCGCCCGCCCGACAAACCCGCGGCCGGTCGCCGGACTGGACCAGCGGCAGATGAACAACGCGAAGATCATCGTGGACGTGGGGCGGGACATGGGCATGCCCCGCCGGGCCCTCGTCGTGGCGGTCGCCACCGCGATGCAGGAGAGCAACCTCTACAACCTGGCCAGCGACGTGCTCCCGGAGTCCTTCGACCACCCGCACCAGGGCAGCGGCTCCGACCACGACTCGGTCGGGCTGTTCCAGCAGCGCCCCAGCAGCGGCTGGGGCACCGTCGCCCAGCTCATGCGACCCTCGTACGCGGCCCGCGCCTTCTACACCGCCCTGCGCGAGGTGCCCGGCTGGGCGGACATGAGCGTCACCGCCGCCGCCCAGGCGGTGCAGGTGTCCGCGTACCCGGACGCGTACGCCCGGCACGAGGACCGGGCCGCGACGATCGTGGCGGCGCTGACCTGACCCGGACCGGTCAGGCGGCGCCGCGCCCGGCGCCGGGCCGCACGCCCGCGGCGGCGGTCGGGGTGTCCACCGGCACCCGCTCGCCGCGCGCGCCGGCCAGGATCTCGTCCACCCGGGACTCGCGGCGACGCCGTGCCAGCAGGGCCGCCTCGAACTCGCGGCGGGCCCGCAGAGCGTCGGCGTACGCCTCCTCCCGCAACCGGCGGGCCTCCTCGCGGGCGGCCTCCAGCTCGGCGCGGGCGGTGGCCAGCAGCTCGGCGGCCTCCCGCTCGGCCGGCGACGGGCGGGCCGCCTCCGGGCCCTCGACCGGCGCGGTCCGCCGGTGGAGGAAGTCGCACAGGTGCAGGGCGTCGGACCGGATCTGATCCCACTCCCGGCCGGCCCCGGCGGCGCCCTCCGCCCGCGCCGCCAGCCGCCCCAGCCGCAGGCTCAGCTCGTCGAGGCAGGAATCCACCTGACGCCTGTCGTATCCGGTCTCCACCACCGAGAACCTCATGCGTCGCCCCCCAGGCAGCCGGTGTTCGTCCCCACTGCCGATCCTGCGGGCCGGTCGCTCACGGGCGGGGCCGTTCCCACAAAATGTTCAGGATGCGGAGGCCCGGACTTCCCGCACCTACTGGTGCTTCGGGAGCACGACCACCCGGCCGAAGAACTCGTCGATGCGGCGTACCACGTCGTTGAAGTCGTCCAGGTCGATCGGCTTGGTCACGTACGCGTTGGCCTGCAACGTGTAGCTGCTGACCACGTCGGTGTCGGCGTTGGAGGTGGTCAGCACCACGATCGGGATGGTCCGCAGGCTCTCGTCGCCCTTGACCTCGCCGAGCACCTGCCGCCCGTCCATCCGGGGCATGTTCAGGTCGAGCAGGATCACGTCCGGACGCTGCGCCTCGGCGTGCCGGCCCTCGCGCCGGAGGAACTCCATCGCCTCCTGACCGTCGGCGACCACGTCGATGACCTTGTCGACGTCGGAGTCGGCGAGCGCCTCCTCGATCATCAGGACGTCACCCGGATCGTCGTCCACCACCAGGATGCGAACCGGGCTCGGGCTGCTCTGACCCATCGTCTTACCTGCTTGTCTCGAGGAGGGCGGCCGGCCGCACGGCCGGTTGCTGGCGGGAGAATGTACCGGATCAGGAGGCGGCCGGCGCGGCCGGGTCGACGGTGTCACGGGCGTACCGGAGCACCTCGGCCAGCCCGGTCACCTGCAGCACCCGGGCCACCCGGCCGGTCGCCCCGGTCAGGCGCAGCCAGCCGCCGTCGGCGGCGACGAGATTGTCCCCGCGCACGAAGGCGGCGATGCCGGTGGAGTCGCAGAAGGTCAGCTCGGCGAGGTCGAGCAGCAGCTCGCGCTGCCCCTCGGCGATCAGCCGGTCGATCGCCGAGTTCAGCTCGGGGGCCGTGCCCAGGTCGAGCTCACCGGCGAGCCGGAGGCAGACGCCGCCCCCGTCCCGCTGGGCGTACGTGACGGTGAACGTCACCCTGGCCCCCCTCGCTCCCCACCGCAGGCGAACGCTTGCAGTAGTGCAAGTATATGGGACGGCCCATCCGGGTGCCGTCAGCGGCCCGCCGCAGACAGGCCGCCGACCAGAGCCCGGGACCGGTCGAGGAAACCGGCCGCGCGCGGGAAGTCGCGCAACTGCTGTCCATAGTGCTCCAGCGTCAGGCCGACCGCCCCCGCCGGCACCCCGCGGCTGACCAGGATCTCCACCAGCCACTCGACGAACGCGGTGAACAGCGTCCCGTCGTCCACATAGAGCGCGGCGGCCAGGAAGTCCACGATGTAACCGAGGTCGCTGATCGTGGAGTCGAGCTGCGCCGGGGTGTAGCCGGACACCGACGGCACCCGCTCCCGCAGGTCGGCCAGGGCGCTGTCGATCAACTCGCCGCGCCGCTTGACCAGGCTGGCGTACTCGTCGTCGGCCAGGTGGTCCAGCCGGGCCGGCGGCGCCGCACGCAGCGCCCGCTCGTCGGCCACCAGGTCGGCCGCGGCCGGCGCGTCCGGCGCCCACGGCACACCCAGCACACGCGCCCAGCGGCCGTCCTCGCCGAAGCCCCGGCCACCCACCACCACCGGCACGTCGGAACGGCGGCACGCCTCCACCATCCGGTGGGCGTGCGGCAGCCGCATCGGCAGCGCGCAGGCCAGTGCCACCGCCTCCGCGTCGTAACGGTGCAGGTAGGAGACCAGGTGGGCGGCGGGCACGCTGGCGCCGAGGAAGACGACCTGCCAGCCGCGCAACCGCAGCACCTCGGCCACCAGCCGGGCCGGCAGCGCGTGCCACTCGCCGTCCATGCAGGCCATCACGATCCGTCCCCGCGTCGGCCGGGGATCGGCGTACGCGGCCACCGCCGCCACCACCCGCTCGCTGATGTGCGTGGCGGCGTGCTCCTCGGCGACGCTCCACTCGTTGCGCGCCCACCGTTCGCCCACCTCGGCCTGCGCCGGCGCGACCAGGTCGAGCAGCACCCGCTCGGCGGGCACGCCCGCCTCCAGGAGCCCCACGGCCACCGCCACGGCGGCGGACTCGTCCGCGTCGGCCAGGCACTCCAGGTAGCGGGCGAAGGCGTGACCCGCATCGACCCCGACAGTCGGCACTGTCACGCGGACCACTCCCTCGTCAGCTCGGCCGCGGCCGGTTCCGGCACCGCGTGCAGGTGCCGGGGCGCCCGCCCGGCCGGGCCGGTCGCCCGCAGCGCCAGCACCGCTATGTCGTCGTGGTCGCCGTGCGCGAGCCAGTCACAGGTCACCTGCTCGACCCGTTCGGCCAGCGCGGGCGCCGGCATCCGGTTACAGCCGGCCACGGCGTTGAGCAGCCGCTCGGCGCCGAACTGCTCGTCGCCGCGCCGGCCGCCCCGCGCCTCGGTCACGCCGTCGCTGTAGAAGAGGCAGGTCTCCCCCGGCGCCAGGCGCACGGTGACCTCGCCGATGCGGGGATCGGGCACCACGCCGATCAGCATGCCGCGCAACGGCACCACCTCGACGTCACCGGACTCCCGCAGCACCAGCGGGGGCAGGTGCCCGCCACCGGCCAGCGTCAGGGTCTGGCCGCCGTCGCGGTGCGGACGCGCCACGCCGAGGACCATGGTGGCGAACCGGCCCTGCCCGTGTGCCTGGGTGGTCTCCAGCAGCGCGTCGTTGAGCAGCTTCAGCAGCCGCCCGGGCTGGCTCTCGACCCGGTGCAGCGCCTGCAGGCACTGGCGCAGCTGGCCGGTGAAGACGGCCGCCTCCACGCCCTTGCCCGACACGTCACCGAGGAAGAAGACCGACCCGCCGTCGGTGAGCTGGTGCGAACCGTAGAAGTCGCCGCCGATGCGCAGGCCGGCCTGCGCGGGCCGGTACGCGGTGCCCCACTGCACGCCGGTCGCGGGAGCCGGCTCGACCGGCAGCAGGCTGGCCTGCAGCGTGTCGGCGACCTCGGCCTGGTCGCGGTAGAGCAGAGCGGTGG
>NZ_JAGPXV010000444.1:0-5011 GCF_018070405.1 Micromonospora sp. D75 | reverse complement strand
GTGCACATCGGCCTCGGCGACGTCACCGGGCCGGTCCAGGTCGACCTGGCCTGGCGGGACCGCACCGGCGCGCCACGCGCGCAGACGGTGACGCTCACCCCCGGCCGGCACGCGCTCACCCTCGGCACCCAGGCACAGGAGGCGAGTTCATGACGAAGCCACGCGACCCGCGAGTGACAGCGCTGCGCCGCTTCGCGATCTCGATCACCGTCCTCAACATCCTCGGCTACACGGTCCTCGGCTTCGAGCAGCCCGCGCTCTGGCCGGTGTATGCCGTGCTCACCGCGTACGCCGCCGAGCTGCTACTGGAGGCGGTGGGCGCCCGGGGTGAGGGCCGCGCCCCCCGGTACGCCGGCGGCGTGCGCAACCTGGTCGAGTTCCTCTTCCCCGCGCACATCACCGCGCTGGCGGTGAACATGCTGCTCTACACCAACGACCGGGTGCTGGTGATGCTCTTCGGCGTGCTGGTGGCGATCAGCGGCAAGTGGCTGCTGCGGGCGCCGGTCAACGGGCGGCTGCGGCACTTCATGAACCCGTCGAACTTCGGCATCGCGATCGTGCTGCTGCTGTTCCCGTGGGTCTCCATCGCGCCGCCGTACCACTTCACCGAGAACCTCTCCGGCCCCGCCGACTGGGCGATCGTGGCCGTGATCCTCGTCCTGGGCACGATGCTCAACGCAAAGCTCACCCGCCGGATGTGGCTGATCGCCGGCTGGCTGTCGATCTTCGTGGTGCAGTCGGTGGTCCGGGGCCTGGTGCTGGACACGTCGATCGTGGCCGCGCTGGCCACCATGACCGGTACCGCGTTCGTCCTGTTCACCAACTACATGATCACCGATCCGGGCACCACGCCGAGCCGGCCGGCCGCCCAGTTCGCGTTCGGTGGCGGCGTGGCGCTGGTGTACGGCGTGCTGACCGGCGCCTCGGTGACGTACGGGCTCTTCTTCGCCACCGCGATCGTCTGCCTGGTCCGCGGCACCTTCCTCTGGTCGCTGCACGCCTCGCGCCGCGAGCAGCGGCGCCGCGAGCAGGACCAACCCGTCTCGCCCGCAACGCCCGGGACACCGGCCACCGCCGGTCCCGTCTCCGCGGACAACGGCAAGCGGCCCGTGCCCGCCTGATCCGCGAATCGCACAACCCCAGGAGTGACGACATGAGCAGAATCGCGGTCGTCGGCATGAGCTGCCGCTACCCGGAAGCCGATTCGGTGGCCGACCTGTGGCGCAACGCCCTCAGCGGACGCCGCGCGTTCCGCCGGCTGCCGCCGGAGCGGATGAGCCTGGAGGACTACTGGGACGCCGACCCGGCCACCCCGGACCGTTTCTACAACCGGCACGCCGCCGTCATCGAGGGGTACACGTTCGACCGGATCCGGCACCGGATCGCCGGCAGCACCTACCGCTCCACCGACCTCACCCACTGGCTGGCGCTGGACGTGGCCGGCGAGGCGCTCGCCGACGCCGGCTGGCCGGACGGCGCCGGGCTGCCCCGGGACCGTACCGCCGTGGTGGTCGGCAACACCCTCACCGGCGAGTTCTCCCGCGCCAACGTGCTGCGGCTGCGCTGGCCGTACGTGCGCCGGGTGCTGGCCGCCGGGCTGCAGGAGCAGGGGTGGCCCGACCGGCGGATCGCGGAGTTCCTGGCGGTGACCGAGGAGCGGTACAAGAGCCCGTTCCCGCCGATCGACGAGGACACGCTCGCCGGTGGTCTCTCCAACACCATCGCCGGGCGGATCTGCAACCACTTCGACCTCGGTGGCGGCGGCTGGACGGTGGACGCCGCCTGCGCCTCCAGCCTGCTGTCCGTGGTCACCGCCGCGCGCGCCCTGGCCGACGGCGAGGTCGACGTGGCGGTGGCGGGCGGGGTGGACCTGTCCATCGACCCGTTCGAGATGGTCGGCTTCGCCAAGGCCGGCGCGCTGGCCCGCGACGAGATGCGGGTGTACGACGAGCGGTCGCAGGGCTTCTGGCCGGGCGAGGGCTGCGGCATGGTCGTGCTGATGCGCCACGACGACGCGGTGGCGCAGGGGCGCGTCGTGCACGCGACGATCGCCGGCTGGGGCGTCTCCTCCGACGGGCGCGGCGGGATGACCCGGCCCGAGGCGCAGGGCTACCGGCTGGCGCTGGACCGGGCGTACCAGCGGGCCGGCTTCGGCATCGGCACGGTCCCGCTCTTCGAGGGGCACGGCACCGGCACCGCCGTCGGCGACGCCACCGAACTGCGTGCCCTCTCCGCCGCCCGGCGCGACGCCGGAGCCACCGATCCGGCCGCCATCGGCTCCATCAAGGCGCTCATCGGGCACACCAAGGCCGCCGCCGGGGTGGCCGGGCTGATCAAGGCGACCATGGCGTTGCGGCACGCCATCGTCCCGCCCACCGCCGGGTGCGCCCGTCCCCGCGCGGAGCTGACCGCCGCGGACCGTACGCTGCGCGCCGCGCCGGTGGCCGAGCCGTGGCCGGACGGGGCGCCGCTGCGCGCCGGGGTCACCGCGATGGGCTTCGGCGGGATCAACACCCACCTGGTGCTGGAGGCCGGCCCGTCCGCCGTGCCGGAACGTGTCCGGCGGCAGCAGCTGCGGCTGGCCCGGCACACCCAGGACGCCGAGCTGCTGCTGCTCGACGCGGCCGACCCGGTGGCGCTGCGGGAACGGGTGGCCGCGCTGCTGGATCCGCTGGCCCGGCTGTCGTACGGCGAGCTGACCGACCTGGCCGGCGCTCTGGCCGGCGAGGTACGCGGCCGGCCGATGCGGCTGGCGGTGGTCGCCGCCTCCCCCGCCGAGGCGGTGGACCGGTTCGAGCGTGTCCTGGCGGCGCTCGACCGGGGCGAGGAGGAGCTGTTCGCCGACGGGCTGGCGTTGCGGCGCACGCTGCGCCCGGCCCGGCTCGGGTTCCTCTTCCCCGGCCAGGGCTCCGGCCGCGGCGTCGACGGAGGCGCGCTGGCCCGGCGTTTCCCGGCCGCCGCCGAGGTGCACCGCCTGGCGGCGCTGCCGGCCGACGCGGACCCGGTGGCCACCGAGGTGGCCCAGCCGCGAAACGCCGCGGGTTCCCTGGCCGGCCTGCGGGTGCTCACCGAACTGGGCGTCGAGGCGCGGGTGGCGGTCGGGCACAGCCTCGGCGAGATCACCGCGCTGCACTGGGCCGGCACCGTCGACGCGGAGGCGCTGCTGCGGATCGCCGCGGCGCGCGGCGCGGTCATGGCCGGCTGCCGGGAACCGGGCACGATGGCCGGCATCGCCGCCGACGACACCGTCACCGCCCGGCTGATCGGCGCCGAACCGGTGGTGGTGGCCGGCTACAACGGGCCGCGGCAGACGGTGGTCGCCGGCCCGTCCGACGCGGTCCGGCGGGTGTGCGAGCGGGCCACCGACGCCGGTGTGCACTGGGCGGACCTGGCCGTCTCGCACGCGTTCCACTCCCCGCTGATGGCGTCGGCCGCCCGCGAGTTCGGCGACTGGCTGGAAGGGGTCCGCCTGACCCCGCCGCGCCGGCCGGTGGTCTCCACAGTCACCGGCGCGGAGCTGACCTCCGGCACCGACCTGGCGGCGCTGCTGCGCCGGCAGATCACCGAGCCGGTGCGCTTCGCCGCGGCGGTCACCGAGGCCGGCCGGCGGGTGGACGCGCTGGTCGAGGTCGGTCCCGGCCAGGTGCTCGCGCGGATGGCCCGGGAGCTGGTCGACGTGCCGGTGTTCGCCACCGGCACGGACGCGCCGACGCTCGCCGGGTTCCTCGGCCCTGTCGGCGCGCTCTGGACGCTGGGCGCGCCCGTGGACCACGCCGCGCTGGTCAGCGACCGTCCGATCCGTCCGCTCGACCTGGCCGCGCGGCGGCGCTTCTTCGCCAACCCGTGCGAGGCCGCGCCCGCCGTGGCCGTGGCGGCGGCGTCCCCGACCGGGGCCACCCCGCAGGCCGCGGGCGGGCCGGTGACCGTCGACGAGACGGCCCCGGCCGGAGGCGGACCGGCGGCCGACCCGCTGGCGGTGCTGCGCCGGCTGGCCGCGTCCCGCGCGGAGCTGCCGCCCGAGAGCGTCGGCGCGGACACCCGGCTCCTCGACGGTCTGCACCTCAGCTCGATCGCCGTGGGTCAGCTGGTGAACGAGGCCGCCCGGGAACTCGGCCTGCCCGCGGTGCAGGCGCCGACGAACTTCGCCACCGCCACGCTGCGGGAGATCGCCGACGCGCTGCGGGAACTGGACCCGGCCGCCCCGCCCGCCGACCGGCGGGTGGACGGCGTCGCCCCGTGGGTGCGCGGTTTCACAGTCGAGCTGGTCGAGGAACCGGTGGAGCCGGCCGGCGCCGGCCCGGCCGGGCCGGGCACCTGGCGGCTGTACGCGCCGGCCGGGACCCCGTACGCGGAGGCGCTGCGCGACGCGCTCGCCGGTGCGGGCGTCGGCGGCGGCGTGCTGCTCTGCCCGGGCGAGGAGGTGGACCTGGACCTCGCGTTGCGCGCCGTCCAGGCGGCGGTGGCCCAGCCTCCGGGCAGCCGCCTGGTGGTCGTCCAGCACGGCCGGGGCGTCGCCGGGCTGGCCCGTACCGCCCGGCTGGAGGGCTCGGGTCTGCACGTGACGCTGGTCGAGGCGGCCCCGGCCGACGACCTGGTGGACCGGGTGGTGCGCGAGGTGGCGGCCACCGACGGGTACGCCGAGTCGCACCTCGGCCCGGACGGCCGGCGGCGGGTCCCCCTGCTGCGGCCGCTGCCGCCGCCCGGCCCGGCACGCCCGGGTCCGGCCGGTCCGTCGCTGCGGCCGGACGACGTCCTGCTGGTGACCGGCGGCGGGAAGGGCATCACCGCCGAGTGCGCGCTCGCCCTGGCCCGGGACACCGGGGCGCGGCTGGCCCTGCTCGGCCGGGCCGACCCGGCCGCGGACCCGGAGCTGGCCGCGAACCTGACCCGGATGCGGGAGGCGGGGGTGCGCCTGCGGTACGTGCGCGCCGACGTCACCGACCCGGAGGCGGTCCGCGCCGCGGTGGCGCAGGTACGCGCGCACCTGGGCCCGGTCGCCGGGGTCCTGCAC
>NZ_JAGPXV010000443.1:0-5024 GCF_018070405.1 Micromonospora sp. D75 | reverse complement strand
GCTCCCCAGACCGAGGATCCGGTGGGGGCGGAACGCCTCCTCGTTGGCCTCGTTGCTGAACGCGCCGCTGGCGGCCAGGAAGAACTGCACCACGAGCACGAGCAGCAGGAACGCTGCCAGTCCGGCGAACACTTTGCGCATGGGACTCCCCTTCGGGTTGGGTCACCGGGGTGTTCGGTCGGCGGCGCCGGTCAGGCGGCGCGCCGGGAGCGGGTGAATGCCAGACCGCCGACGGCGATCCCGATCAGCGCCAGCACGACGGACACGATGGCGCCGCCACGGCCGTTGCCGCTGCCGACACCGCCGTCGGAGCCGGCCAGGGCGACCACACCGGCGATCAGGCCGGCCGCCGCGAGCACCAGCGCGGCGATCGCGTTGCCACGACCGCCGCCGCGCCCCGCGGAGCGCAACGCCCACACGCCCAGGACGAGGCCGAGCAACGCGAGCGCGAGCGCCAGCACGGACCCGGCCCGGCCGGAACCACCGTCACCGTCGGCGGCCGTCACCTGCGCGGCCGCCGGCGCGACGAGTGCAAGCCCACCGAGGACGCCGGTTGCGGCGGCGGTGAGCAGACGACGGATGAACATGGGAGCCCCTTCGGCTGCGGGAACAGGCATCTGCGCCAGCGTAGGTAACGACTCCGCTACGGGTCGTCATGCCGATGGAGACAATCGATCTACTGCGGTGACGGTATTCCCGCGGTGCGGCGTCTGCGCGCGGAGCAGCCGTATACCGCAGTCGCAGCACTGCGAGCGACAGACCGGGCCGTGCCGCCCGGTCAGCGATTGCCGGGTGACACCAGGCCGGACTCGTAGGCGAACACCACCAGCTGTGCGCGGTCACGGGCCTGGAGCTTGGTCATGGCGCGGTTGACGTGGGTCTTCGCGGTCAGCGGGCTGATCACCATGCGATCGGCGATCTCGTCGTTGGACAGGCCCCGGGCGGCCAGCGCGACCGCCTCGCGTTCCCGGTTGGTCAGCTCCTCCATGCCGGGCGTGACGTCCGCGCAGAGCGGCTCCGACACGTACCTGTTGATCAGCATCCGGGTGATCGACGGCGCGAGCAGCGCGTCCCCGCGCGCGGCTACCCGCACGGCGTGCAGCAGGTCGTCCGGCTCGATGTCCTTGACCAGGAAGCCGGTGGCGCCGGCGCGCAGCGCGTGGAAGACGTACTCGTCGAGGCCGTAGTTGGTCAGGATGACCACGCGCACCCCGGCCAGCGCCGGGTCCGCGACGATCTGCCGGGTCGTCTCGACGCCGTCCATGACCGGCATCTGGATGTCGATCAGGGCGAGGTCGGGCAGGTGGTGCCGGGCCAGGGCCAGGCCCTCCCGGCCGTTCCCGCCCTCGGCCACCACCTCGATGTCGTCCTCGGCGTCCAGCAGCGCGCGGAACCCGCTGCGCAGCAGCGGCTGGTCGTCGAGCAGCATGATCCTGATCATGGGACGCGCACCACCGGGAGTTCGGCCTGGACGGTGAACCCGCCGCCGCTGCGGGGTTCCGCCCGGAGCCGGCCGCCCAGCGCGAGGACCCGCTCGTGCATCCCGAGCAGCCCGACGCCGGGCACCGGGGCGGCGCCCGGCCGGGCCGTGCCGTCGTCGTCGATCCGGATGCTCAGCGCGTCCGGGCGGTAGTCGATGCGGACCGCGGCGGCCGCGGCGGAGGCGTGCCGGGCCGTGTTGGTGAGCGACTCCTGGACGATCCGGTACGCGGTACGGCCCACCGCCTCCGGCACGTCCCGCTGGTCACCCTCGATCGTCAGCGTGGTGGCCAGGCCGATCTTCTCGGCCCCGGCCAGCAGTTCCGGGAGGTGGTCGAGCCCGTGCGACGGGGACTTGGTCAGGTCGCGCAGCGTCTCCAGGGTCGCGCGCAGCTCCCGGGTCGCCGCCCGGCCGGCCTCCTGGATCGCCAGCAGCGACTCCGGCACCTGCTCGCCGCGCTTACGGGCCAGGTGGACCGCGACCTCCGCCTGCACCTTGATGATCGAGATCTGGTGGGTGAGCGAGTCGTGCAGCTCCCGTGCGATGTGCAGCCGCTCCTGGGTCGCGCGCAGCCGGGCGGTCTCCTCGCGGGTGCGCTCCGCCTCGTCCGCCCGCCGCTCGGCCTGCCGCAACGCCTCACCGGCCGCCGCCGCGGCGACCAGCCAGGCCAGTTCGAGCACGCCCCGCGACTGTGCGAGCGCCTCCTTGAGGGCGCCATCCGCCGGCGAGGCCATGATCGCCAGCGGCAGCACGACGAGCAGGGCCGCGCTCACCCCGAGCGTGACGAGCCGGTGCCCGGCCCGGACCGCCGCGTACACCGCGAACAGGTACGCGATGGCCGGCACCCCGAAGCCGACCGCGTTGTAGCCCACCACGCACAGCCCGGTGGCGACCAGCACGGCGACCGGAGCCCGGCGACTGGCGGCCAGCGCCAGGCCGCTCGCCACCACCAGCGCGTAGCCGAGCAGCCCGAGGCCGTCGGGGGCGGGATGGTCACCGGCCAGCGCGCTGATCAGCAGCACCGCCGCCACACCGACCGCGATGACCCAGTTCTTCACCCGGGCCCACACACTGGACAGTCCAGTCCTCATAATCGCACTTTAGCGGAGGGTGCCAGGGTTGAGCCCCGAGCGAACAGGCATTGATCCCGGTGCCGCCGGCCGGGCGGCACCGGCCGGCGTTCAAATGAAGTTCACCGCGCCCGGCTTCCATTTGTAGTGCGACTCGAGTTTGTAGTACTCGCCCTTCGGGGTCAGCGCCACGCCGTAGACGAACTTGCGGTCCCCGCCGCCGTACGGAACGCTTTTCACGAACTTCTCGATCTCCGGTTCCACGGGTACGGGAAGCGTGGTCAGATCCGTTGTCGCCGCGGCGTAGCAGATCCGTTCGATCTCCGGGGAGTCCCAGCCCAGCGTCACGTAGAGCCCGAATGCCCCGGCGCCGAGCCGCAGCATCTGCTCGCTCGGCTCGGCCATCCCGGTCCGCCGCAGCGTCGACCGGATCGTCTCCGGCTCGAAGCACTCGCGCGGCACGTCGTTGAAGTAGACGTTCACGGTCCGGGCCGGGTAGTCGAAGCCCAGCACGCCGACCCGGTCGTCGAGACCGTGCCGGGTGAAGAACCCGGCGTTCGCGGCGAGACTGCGGGGCATCGCCGGGATGCCGGCGAGCGCCGAGGCCACCTGCAACTCGTCCGGGGCGAAGGCCGCGTAGATCTTCTTGAAGCCGCCGACCACCCCGAAGTCGATGCCGTGGCTCTCCACCGGGCAGCGCCGGTGCACCTCGGCGAGCAGGCCGCCGATGGGGTGGTCGGTCCGCGGGGTGAGGCCCCGGGCGATCGCCGAGGCGTACGGGTCCCGGTCGTCCGGATGCGTCCGGAACCGGCAGTCCAGCTCACCCGCGTGACGCAGCGCGGTCGCCACCCGGAAGGCGACCACCGCCTCGGGATGCGCGAACGCGTCGCCGTACGCGGACAGGACGGGCCAGACCCGGTCGCGCGAACAGGGCACGTCCAGCTGCCGGGCCGATTCCTCGATGGTCGAGTAGAGCTCGGCCACCTCGGGAGTTCCGGACATCGATCCTCCAAGCATGTGTCGTTCGGTCGGGGGCGCCCGGCGTTGGCCGGTCGCTATCGCGGCTCGTAGACGCGCTTGTGGCCGGAGAGCCCGGCCAGCCGGTACGGGCCGGTGGTCACCGCCGGCACGGGATAGTCACCGCCGTCGACCGGGAAGGCGTGCTCGTGCAGCTCCCGGTACGTGTCGTAGTCGACCTCCTGCCGCCGGTCGATCGCCGCGCGGTGCTGGTCGGGTCGCGTGTGCTCGCGGTACCCGGGCACGACGGTGCCGGCGAAGAACTCGGCGACGCTGCCGGACCCGTAGCTGAGGAAGCCGACGGTCCGGCCGCTCAGGTCGTCGGCGGTGTCGAGCAGCGCCGCGAGCCCGAGGTACATCGACGCGGTGTAGCTGTTGCCGATCTCGGCGTTGTACCCGGTGGTGTGCCCGATGGCGCCGGCGACCAGCGCGTCGTCGACGTCGCGCCCGCAGTAGTTGAGCAGGTGCCGGTGCGCCTTGTCGGCCATCCTGGGGAACGGCTGGTGGTAGCAGAACGCGCCGAACTCGTCCAGCGCGCGGCCGCCGCGCTCGGTGTAGTCCTTCCACGAGCCCTCCACCGCCTGCAGGTAGGCGGAGATGGACTCGTGCCCGTCGACCAGGGCGGTGGTGCGGTAGTTCGGCCGCCAGAAGTCCATGACGTCGGCGGTGAACATGCCCGACGGGTCCTCGACGCGTACCAGCGCCGGGTCCGCGCCGACGAGCATGGCGACCGCCGCGGCGCCCTGGGTCGCCTCGCCGGGCTCGCCCAGCGCGTACTTCGACACGTCGCTTGCGATCACCAGGACCTGCTGCGACGGGTCGCGGTGCACCAGGCCGACGGCGAACTGCAGTCCCGCTGTACCGCCGTAGCAGGCCTGCTTCAGCTCGACCACCCGGGTGGCCGAGGGGAAGCCGAGCAGGGAGTGGACGTGTATCCCGGCCGCCTTCGCCTGGTCGACCGACGACTCGGTGGCGAACACGATGGTCCGGATCCGGTCGGTGCCGTGGCGGGCGACGACCGGCGCGGCGGCGGCAGCGGCCATGGTCACGATGTCCTCGTCCGGGGCGGGCACGCTCATCGCCCGCAGGCCGATGCCCCGGTGGTACTTGGCCACGTCGGTGCCGTTGGTAGCGGCCAGCGTGGCATGCGTCAGCACGTGGTGCGTCGTCGCGGCGGACAGGTCGTGGATGCCGACGGCGGGTCTCGCGGCCATCGTCAGGCTCCGATCTTCGTGGTCTCGGTCGGGCGTTCGAGCCGGACGTGCGCCCGCATCAGCTCGCCCGGGTTGGTCTGCGCGGCGAGCAGGGACAGTTCGCCGCAGAGCACCGTCGCGGCCGCGATGACCGCGAGCCGCCGGGCGTTCTCGCCCGGATCACGCGCAGCGCGGCAGCCGAGCCGTTCCAGGTTCTCCGCCACGAAGCCGAGACCCTTGCCGTTGCCGACGGTGCCCACGATC
>NZ_JAGPXV010000442.1:0-5035 GCF_018070405.1 Micromonospora sp. D75 | reverse complement strand
GCGGCTCGCGGGGCGGCCACGCGTTGCCGAGCAGCAGGATGACGAGAGCGCTGCCCCCGGCAACCAACGTGTGCTTCGCGACGCCGAATGCGGTCTTGATGGGCGCGAGTCGCGTGACCGAGCCGCAGGCTACGCCGATGCCGGTTGCCAGGATCAGCCAGGAGGCCGGCGCGACGGCGAGACCGACGACGATCGCAGTCTCGACCCAGGCGAAGGCCACTGTGGTCGACCGGATTCGCACCGGCGTCTTGATGACTGTGGCCAGGGCGACCGTCACCACCAGGGCCGTGACGGTGACGAGGTCACGTACGGAGTCCGGTGGCTCTGCCCAGACGGCGATCAGTGCGGCGAGCGCGACGAACGTCGCGCACACGCTCAAGACGGACACGATCACGCGCAGCATGGGCTCGACGGCTTGTCGGCCGTCCGCTGTTCGGCTCAACCGGCATCACCCGCCGCTCACCGTCGGAATGCGATGAGCGGCAGCCTACCCCTTCGCCGGAAATATGAGAACTCTCAGTTCCATTCGGTGCTACGCATTTTGCCGCCTCCTCGGATATCGAAACGGGTCGTGGTTGCTTGATGACCAAAAGGTTCGTCAGTTCCATTCGGTGCTGCGCATTGTCACGACCCTCCTCGCATATCTCTCTTGGCGCTTCGTGGCGCCCCCTGTCTTGGAAGAGCAGGTTAGAGCGTAGGTAGGGCGATAAGGAAGCATTAATGTCGGTATGCGCAATATAAGTAACTATTGCGGAGTAAATGACGTTGTGTCCACGGGGTGTATGCGGAGCGGAGCCGATCGTCTCCTTCATGTACCCGCGTAGTCGCTCAGCGCCATGGGAATGGCCTGAGGAGCCTTACGTCGCCTGTAGCGTCGTCGTGGCGGCGGAACATTACAACCGTGCTTTGGGCGGCTTTCACCGCCGGGTCGGACGAGAGTGGTGTCGGTGTGCGAGACCGCTGCCGGGGCAACGGGTTTGTGACTAATCGATTACGCTCCCGTGTGCCCGTGGACAAGAGCCGACTGGGGCCGGAACAGCAGCATGGAAATCCAAGTGGTCGGTGGTCTGGCGGTGCGGATCGGCGCCGCGGGCCTTTCGCTTGGAACCCCCAAACAGCAGCTGGTTCTGGCGCTGCTGGTCGTGCGGGCCAATCAGTTGGTCCCCATGCACGACCTGGTGGACGAGTTGTGGCCCGACGATCCGCCTCGCTCCGCGATCGCCAATGTCCGGACCTACGCCGGCAACCTGCGTCGCAGCCTCGACTCGTACGCGGATGACAGGCTCAGGATCGTCCGTGAGCCCGGTGGCTACCGGCTCCTCGCCGACGAGAGCCTCATCGACCTGTACCGGCTGACCGCGCGCTGGCGCCACGCTCGGGAACTGATGCGGGCGGGAGCGCCGGCGCGGGCGGTCCCGTTGCTGGAGGATGTGGGCGCCGCGGCGGCCCCGCTGCTCGCCGGGCTGACGCTGGGGCCGGTGCTGACCGCCCGGCGAGAGGCCGCGAGCCAGGAACGCCGGGCAGCCCTGGAGTCGCTGGCGGAGGCGCATCTCATCCTGGGGCGCCCGGAATCGGCGGCGTCGCTGCTGCGTGAGGAGGTCTCGCGTCAGCCTCTGTGGGAGCGCGCGCAGTGTCTCCTGATGCGTGCCCTCACCGCGGCCGGTGACGCGGGTGGCGCGCTGGCCGTCTACCGCGCCGCGCGCGAGGCCCTCACCGGCGAACTGGGCGTGCCGCCCAGCGAGGAGATGGAGCAGTTGCGGGTCGCGGCCGCCCTCGCCCGTCGGCGGGTCCCGAACTCCGTCACCGAGGCGGAAACAATTCGGAAAAGATCCCGTACGCATGACTGGCTGCCGCGCACGGTGCCGGATTTCGTCGGCCGGAAGGAAATTGTCGATCGCTTGTTGCACGACGTGCGCGAGCGGTCCGGCGGAGTCCCGACGATCCGCCTGATCGACGGCATGGCGGGCTGCGGCAAGACGACTCTCGCCCTGCACGTGGCCTCGCGGTTGGCCGAACGCTTCCCCGACGGGCAGCTCTTCGTCGACCTGCGCGGGCACACCGAGGACACGCGGATGACGCCTACCGCAGCGCTTGACATCCTTCTTCGCCAAATGGGTGTGCCGGCCGGCCGGATACCGATGGAACTGCCCGATCGATTGGAAATGTGGCGGCGAGAACTCGCCACGAGGGCCGCGATGGTGGTGCTCGACAACGCCGCCGACAGCCGGCAGGTCGAACCGCTGCTGCCCACCTCCGGGGCGGCGGTGGTGCTCGTCACCAGCCGGCGTCGCCTGCTGGCGCTCACCGAACGGCCGCCGGTGTCCCTCGCCGTTCTCTCCGAGCCCGAGGCGCTGCAACTGCTCACGACACTTGTCGGGGACGGACGGGTGACAGCCGAACGGGAGGCCGCACGCCGCCTGGTCGGCATCTGCGGCTGTCTGCCCCTCGCGGTCAGGCTGGCCGGCACCCGCCTCGCTCACCGGCCGGACTGGCGGATCTCCGATCTCGTCTACAGGTTGAACGACAGATCGATGATCCTTCCCGGTCTCCGGACCGAGGCGCGGAGCGTGATCGAGGCGTTCGCCGAGTCGTACGAGCCGCTCGACGAGGCGTGCAGGAGAACCTTCCGATCCTTCGGGCTGGTCACCGGCGGTCACCTCGACACCGCCATGGTCGCCGCCCTAAACGATCTGCCGTGGCGGGAGGCGGCGGACGTCCTCGACGAACTGGTGGACCGCAACCTCGTGCAGGAGACCGCGGCGGGCCGGTACCGCCTGCACGATCTGATGAGGCGGTACGCCGCCGAGTTGGCCCGGGAGGAGGACGAGCGGCCGGCGCGCCACGCGGCGGTACAGAACCTGCTGGATCACCTGCTGCACTCGGTGGTGCGGGCCTCGGCGCAGACCGAGGACAGCGGCGTACTCGCGCTGCACCTGCGGCTCGGGGAGCCGCGCCGCGCGGACCTGCTCGTCGGACGCGAGCACGGCGATCTGGACTGGCTGGAGGACCAGCGCCTGAATCTGATCGCCTTCGCCCGCCAGGCGGCTGAGGAGGGCCATGAACCGATGGCCTGGCGGCTCGCGCGCGCCAGCTGGCGCTTCTTCTACACCCGGGGCTACTTCGACGACATCTCGGTCACCCACTCCGCGGGTCTGGCAGCGGCCCGACGGTGCGGAGATCGGCACGCCGTGGCTCTCATGCACAACTACCTCGCGTCGGCCTGTGTGCGTACCGGCGCTTTCCAGGACGCCTCCACCCACCTGCACGAGGTCGTCTCGATCCTCACCGGGCTCGGGGACGCAGCGGGCGCGCAGCGGGCGCGGTTCAACCTCGGCGTGGTGTACTGGCTCACCGGTCGACTTCAGCAGTCGCTGGAGATCAACCGCCTGACTCTGCGCAGCAACGTGCTGGACACCCTTCCCGTTCTGCCCAACCTCGGCCTCACGCTCCGCTGCCTCGGCCGGTACGACGAGTCGATGGCCGTTCACCGGCTCCACCTCTTCGTCGCGCGCACCAGGCAGGACCCGTTCCACATGTCGAACGCGCTGGGGCACCTGGGAGGCGTCAGGTACCGGCTCGGGCAGAACGCGCAGGCCGAGCGCCTGCTACGCGCCTCGCTGGCGCTCCGGGACCGCACCGGCAGCGGCTTCGCCCGCGCCGAGACGATCAGCGACCTCGCCGGGACCTACCGCCAGCTCGGCCGCTACGAGGAGGCGTTGCGGCATCATGAAGCCGCCATCGAGGCCGCCGCCGCTTCCGGTGAGCAGCAGGTCCAAGCCGAGGCGCGCAACGAGCTGGCCGTCACCCTGCGAGCCGTCGGCCGAGGCGGGGAGGCCGCCGCCGTGCTCGAGGAAGCCCTCGCCATCGCCACCCGGATCGCCCACCCGTACGAGCAGGCCCGCGCCCTCAGCGGTTTGGCGGAGCACCTGGTGGACGAGCAGCCGGTCGAGGCGCGACGGTACCGGCAACGGGCCCTGGCGATCTTCGAACGGATGGGCGCCCCGGAGCGTCACGAGTTGCGGCGGCAGCTCGCCGCGATGCCGTCACCACCGACCTGACCCGGCTTATCGATTTCTTATCGCGGCGTTCGTTAGCGTCCCGCCATCGGCCACGGGGAGGGCTCACCGCCAGGGTGGGCCAGGCCGAACGAGGCCCCCACCGCCAGTTCCCCCCAGCGAATCGGCGGTGGGTAGGTGAGGGAGGGGCGTCGTGGATCTGCACCCGACACGGCGCTCCTCCCCGCCGACGGCCCGGAGCACGCGCGTCGTCGTACCCGGCGGATAGGGTCGGGCCGTGACCGAACCCGCGCAGCTCACCCACGTCGACCCGGCCGGCGCGGCCCGGATGGTCGACGTCTCCGCCAAGCCGGTCTCGGGCCGGCTCGCGGTCGCCGCCGGCCGGCTCCGCACCACCGCCGAGGTGGTCGAGCTGCTGCGGCGCGACGGCCTGCCCAAGGGCGACGCGCTGGCCGTCGGCCGGCTCGCCGGCATCATGGGCGCCAAGCGCACGCCCGACCTGATCCCGCTCTGCCACCCGATCGCGCTGCACGGCGTCACCGTCGACCTCGACCTGACCGCCGACACGGTGGAGATCACCGCCACCGCGAAGACCGCCGACCGGACGGGCGTCGAGATGGAGGCGCTGACCGCGGTGGCGGTCGCCGGCCTCGCTCTCATCGACATGGTGAAGGCGGTCGACCCGGCCGCCTCGGTGGAGGCCGTCCGGGTGCTCCGCAAGGAGGGCGGCAAGACCGGCGAATGGGTCCGGCCGGAGGACCGGCCGTGATCCGGGCCCGGGTGATCGTGGCCTCCAACCGGGCCGCCGCCGGGGTGTACGAGGACACCAGCGGCCCGCTGCTCGTGACCGGCCTGCGGGAGCTGGGCTGCGAGGTCGACCCGCCGGTGGTGGTGCCGGACGGCGATCCGGTCGGTGAGGCGCTGCTCGCCGCCCGCGAGGAACGTGTGGACGTGGTGCTGACCAGCGGTGGCACGGGCATCACCCCGACCGATCGCACGCCCGAGGTGACCCGTGCGCT
>NZ_JAGPXV010000441.1:0-5039 GCF_018070405.1 Micromonospora sp. D75 | reverse complement strand
CTGGTACGTGGGCACGTTCTCCTCCGGATCTTGGCACGGCCTGTTGGCACTCGTGGTATTCGAGTGCCAATGGTGCGTCATGACCCCCGGGTTCGTCCAGCGGAAGCGCCCGGGCCCACACCCGGGACGGCCACCAACCCGTCCGCCGGAGTGATCACACAGTGCACCGGGCGGTCGTGCGGCTGGGCGGGGACCGCCTCGACCAGCTCGCCGTCGTGCAGGAGAGCCACCGTCGGCACGGTGGCGGGCACCCGGGCGAGCGCCCGGTCGTACGAGCCGCCGCCGCGGCCCAGCCGGATGCCCCGGCGGTCCACGGCTACCGCCGGCACCACTACGAGTCCCGCCGCGGCCACTGCGGCGCGGCCCCGGGTCGACGCGGTCGGCTCGCGCATGCCCCGGCCGGCGGCGCGCAGCGACTCCCGCCCGGTGTAGGGGGCCCAGTCCAGGTCCAGGTCGTCGCAGAGCACCGGCAGCAGCAGCTCGGCGTCGGGCGGCAGCGCGGCCCGCAGCACCTCGGGCAGGTCGTCCCCGCCGGGCTCGGAGGCGACCGGCACGTACGCGCTCATCCTGGCCGGTCGCAGTCGGCGTACCAGGGTCACCAGCTCGGCCTGGACGGCGGCCGCCGCGACCGCGCGCTCGGGCGCGGACAGCGACCGGCGGGCGGCGAGCAGCGCGACGCGCATCTTCTGCTTCGCATCGTGCGCTTCATCCGAAAATTCCGGCACGCAACACTCCTGACGCAACGCTTGCCTAATGGTCGCTCTGTGTCAGCATCGCACCAAGGGGCGCGGAACTTCCGGGGGGAAGCTTGACGCTACGCGGGCGGTTGACGGCAGCCTTCCTCGCGGTGGTGCTCGGCCCCGTCCTGCTCGGCGCGCTCTTCGTCGGGGCGACGTTGAGCGCCGTCGACCGGAGCCGCGCCACCGAGCGACTGGGTCTGGCCGCGGCCGGTGTGCGTACCTCGATCGACGCGCTCTGCCAGCAACTGCGCGCGGCGGCCGACGCGGTCGCGCTGGTGGCCGACCCGGTCGCCCGGCCGCGTGCGGCCGACCAGGTGGTCGGCCGGGGGCTCGCCGCCGGCGTGCTGATCGCCGACGCCGCCGGCCGCACCAGCTACGCCACGGCGGGCGGTCCGCCCGGGCGCTGGCAGGACTGCGCGGGCGCCCCCGCCACCCCGATCGGCGCGCTCTCCGCTCAGGTGCGGCTGCGCGACCCGGCCGGCGCCGACCTCGGCGCGGTCGCCGCCGCGCAGCCCGTCGACCGGGCCTTCGTGGCGCGGCTCGCCGCCGTCACCGGCGTCGCGGTCACCCTCCTCGACGCCCCCGGGCAGATCACCCACACGACCGAAGAGCAGGGGGTACGCGCAGCGGTGCTGGCCGCCGCCGGCAAGGCGCGCGGGAACGGCGTGGCCGGGACGGGCGACGGCCGGTACGTGCGCCGGGTGGGCCCGATGCCCGGTCAACCGCTGCCGCTGGTGCTCTCGATTCCCGGCGAGCGCCCACCCGGCCTGTACGGCGCGCTGATCGCGGCGGTGGCGCTGGCCGCCCTGCTGGCTGTGCTGACCGCGTGGCGGCTCGCCCGGGTGACCACCCGGCCGCTGGGCGAGCTGGCCGGGGCGGTGGACCGGGTGGCGCAGGGCGACCTGAGCGCCCGGGTCCCGGTGCGCAGCCGGGACGAGATCGGGCGGCTGGCCAGCGCGTTCAACCGGATGGCCCGGGAGACCGGCAGTTACGTGGCGGCGCTGACCAGCAGCCGGGACCAGCTGCGCAACCACCTCGCCGTGCTCGGCGACACGCTCGCCAGCACGCACGACCTGCAACGCATCCTGCGGGTGATCCTGGACAGCGCGATTGCCGCCACCGGCGCCCGGGCCGGAGCGGTGCTGCTCGTCGACGCCGAGGGCGTGCTCGTCGGCCGGTGCGTCGAAGGGCTGACCGGACGCTGGCCCACGAGCGACCCGGCCGACCCGGCGACGCTGCGGGTCGCGGTCGGCGCCGGGGTGCTCGGCGCGGTCGCCGCCACCGGTGAGCCGCTGCGCGGCCGGTGGACCCCACCCGACGCCCCGACCGGGGAGCCGTCCTGCGAGACGTACGTGGCGGTGCCGTTCGCCACGCCCGGCGGCGCCGAGTCGCGCGGCCCGGACCGTCCCGGCCACCCGCCCGCCGACGGCGACCCGCCCGGCTCGGCCTGCGCCGCGCTCGGCGTGCTCGTGCTCTACGACCGGCTCGGCGGTCCCGAGTTCCACGACGACGACGTGGTGACGCTGCGGACGTTCGCCGGGCACGCGGCGGTCGCGGTGGAGAACGTCCGGGTGCACGAGGAGGCGCAGCGGCTCTCCCTCACCGACCCGCTGACCGGGTTGTGGAACTACCGCTACCTGCGCGAGTCGATCCGCCGGGAGGTGGAGCGGGCGAACCGGTTCGGCCGGATGCTCAGCGTGCTCGCGCTCGACCTCGACCGGTTCAAGCGCGTCAACGACACCTGGGGGCACGCCGCCGGGGACGCCGTGCTGGTCGAGTTCGCGCGCCGGGTACGCGGCGTGATCCGCGAGGTGGACCTGGCGTTCCGGCAGGGCGGCGAGGAGTTCGTGGTGCTGCTGCCGGAGACCGACGCGCGGGGCGCCACGATCGTCGCCGAGCGGCTCGGCGCGGTCGTACGGGACCAGCCGGTGACTGTCGAGGGAAGCACCGACGAACCGGTGCACGTGCCGGTGACCGTCTCCATCGGCATCGCCGTCTACCCGGACCACGCCGTCGACGGCCAGCAGGTGCTCGACGCCGCCGACGACGCGCTGTACGCGGCGAAGGCCGCCGGACGCGACGGCTACCGGCTGGCCCCCGTGCCCGATCCGGTTCCCACCCAGGAGATCCCGGTGGTGGCCGTGTCCGTCAGCCCGCCGGCCGGGCTGCCCCGGGCGGGCACGGCGGACGCGCCGGGCACCGTCCAGGGCGGCGCGTCTTCCGGTCCTCACCCGCCGCGGCAGAGCCGTGGCCGATAGTCTCGCGACATGTCGGAGCACTCAGCGAACCCCTCAGCGACCCGCGGTCGCTCCCGCGCGGTCAAGGCCGTGATCCCGGCCGCCGGCCTGGCCACCCGGTTCCTGCCGGCCACCAAGGCGGTTCCCAAGGAACTGCTGCCGGTCGTCGACCGGCCGGTGCTGCAGTACATCGTCGAGGAGGCCGCGCAGGCCGGCATCGACGACATCCTGCTGATCACCGGTCGCGGCAAGACCTCGATGGTCGACCACTTCGACCGCCGGCCCGACCTGGAGGAACGGCTCGCCAAGAAGCCCGAGCTGCTGGCCGAGGTCAAGCGCACCGAGGAACTCGCAGCGATCTACACGGTCCGCCAGCCGGAGCAGCTCGGCCTCGGCCACGCCGTCGGGTACGCCGAGTCGCACGTCGGCGACGCGCCCTTCGCGGTGCTGCTCGGCGACGAGTTCGTCAAGCCCTCCGAGCCGCTGCTGCCGGCCATGCTGGAGCTCCAGGCCCGCACCGGTGGCGTGGTGCTCGCCTTCTTCGAGGTCGACCCGGCCGAGACCAGCCGTTACGGCATCGCGTCGGTCGAGCCCGCCGAGTCGGAGTACGGCGACATCGCCGAGGTCGTCAAGGTCACCGGCATGGTGGAGAAGCCCAGTCCGGAGGAAGCGCCCAGCAACCTGGCGGTCCTCGGGCGGTACGTGCTCCCGGGGAAGATCTTCGACGCGATCCGGCGTACCGACCCGGGCAGCGGCGGCGAGATCCAGCTGACCGACGCGATGGAGCTGCTGCGTACCGAGGGGGTGCCGGTGCACGCCATCGTCTACCGGGGCACCCGCTACGACACCGGCATGCCGCTGGGCTACCTGCAGACCGTGGTGCAGATCGCGGCCGAGCGGGAGGACCTGGGCGCCGAGTTCCGCAAGTGGCTGGCCGAGTTCGTCAACAACGGCGACGAGACGGTCACGGCGGCGGTCCTCAACGGCATGCGTGACGCGTCCGGCGGTGCCGATACATGACCGCGACGGCCGACGCCGAGGCGGCCGCGAACGAGTTGACGCCGCTCGCCGACTACCTGGGCAGTGTGCTGCGCAGGTTACGCGCGCTGCCTCCACTCGACCTCGACCTGACCCAGGCGTACGGCAACGTGCTCGCCGAGGACGTGGTCGCCCCGCACTCGTACCCCGCCTTCGACCAGGCGGCGGTGGACGGGTACGCCGCGCGCTGGGAGGACATCTCCGGTGGGAGTCGGGGGCCGGGCTACGTCCCGGCCCCCTCCGGTATGCCCGGTGGCCGCAGCATCCGGCTCAACGTCGTCGGTGACCTGGGCGCGGCGAGCTGGCGGCCGGTTCGGCTCACCCCCGGATCGTGCTTCTCGGTCGCGGCGGGCGCGCCGCTGCCGATCGGCGCCGACGTGGTCGTCCCGGTGGAGTGGACCGACCAGGGCATGGCCGCCGTCGAGATCTTCCGCGCCCCCAAACGGGGGTACGGGCTGCGCCGCGCCGGGGAGGAACTGGTCGCCGGCACACTGCTCGCCCGCGCCGGCGCGTACGTCTCACCGGCGCTGGTGGCGGTGTTCGCCGCCACCGGCATCGGGCACGTCGTGGTGCGGCCCAGTCCGCGCGTGGTCATCGTGGCCACCGGCGACGAACTGGTCGACGTGGGCCGGGGCAGCCAGCCCGGGCAGGTGGTCGACACCAACTCGCACGCGCTCACCGCTGCGGCGGCCGAGGCGGGCGGGCTCGCGTACCGGGTGGGGATCTGCGACGACGACCCGGAGGCGCTGCGCGGCCTGCTGGACGACCAGACGCTGCGGGCCGACCTGATCATCACCACCGGCGGCACCGGTACCGGCCCGGGCGACATGGTCCGCCGCATCCTGTCCCGCCGCGAGGGCGGCCGGGCCGGACCGGTCACCTTCACAGAGGTGGCCCTCTATCCGGGAACGGCTCTCGGGTTCGGTACGGTCGGCGCCGAGGAGGTGCCGGTGGTGTGTCTTCCCGGTGAGCCCGGCGCGGCGCTGATCGGCTTCGAGGTGCTGGCCCGCCCGGCGATCCAGCT
>NZ_JAGPXV010000440.1:0-5070 GCF_018070405.1 Micromonospora sp. D75 | reverse complement strand
CCCACAGTCACCGTCGCGGCGACCGCGTCCGGATCCCGGACGACAGGTCGCGGCGCGATGCGGCGCGCCCCGGTCCGGGCGCGACCCGCGGACCGTCGACCCCGAGCCCGGGGAGCCGGCGAACCCGCCGGCGACCCCGGGCCGGCACCGCACACCGTCTTTCTCCGCTCCCGATAGTTCCCCCGCAAAATGGAGGTCCCAAAGAAACGTCGTTTGGCCCTGGCCGACGCGTTCAGCGCGCTGCTGGCCGTCAGCGCGTGCGGCAGCAGTGACGACGACAAGGACACCGGCTCCTCCGGCGCCGCGCCGGCCGAGAAGGTCGTCATCTACAGCGCCCGCGACAAGTCGGTCACCGACTACGTCGTGGAGCAGTTCACGACCAAGAACCCCGAGTACAAGGGCAAGGTCGAGGTGCTCAACATGGGCGCCCAGGAGGTGCTCGAGCGGGTCCGCGCCGAGAAGGCCAACCCGCAGGCGTCGGTCTGGTGGGGCGGCACCCAGCAGGGGCTGGCCGCCGGCGCGTCCGAGGGGCTGCTGGAGTCCTGGCAGCCGTCGTTCGCCTCGAAGATCGACGCGCGGTACAAGGACGCCGAGGGCCGCTGGTTCGGCGAGATCCTGCTGCCCGAGGTCATCATGTACAACAACAAGGCGCTGACCCCGGAGACCGCGCCGAAGGACTGGGACGACCTGGTCGACCCGAAGTGGAAAGACAAGATCATCATCCGGGACGTGGCCGCCTCCGGCACCATGCGCTCGATCTACGCCTCGATGATCCAGCGCTACACCCCCGACGGGTCGAACCCGCAGCCCGGCTACGACTGGCTGCGCAAGCTCGACGCCAACACCGTCGAGTACGCCGCCAACCCGAGCGACCTCTACCTGAAGATGTCGCGTGAGCAGGGCGTGGTCAGCGCCTGGAACCTCCAGGACATCCTGCTGCAGGCCAACGAGAAGATGCCGTTCGGCTACGTCATGCCGGCCTCCGGCGCGCCGGTGCTCGTCGACGGCGTGGCCGCGGTCAAGGGCGGCAACACCGAGGGCGCGAAGAAGTTCCTCGAGTTCCTCTTCGACGACTCGCTGCGGGCCAGCCTGGCCAAGGACTACTTCCAGATCCCCGCGGTCGAGATCGCCGAGAAGCCCGAGTGGCTGACCAAGCTCGACCTCAAGCCGATGGACGTCAACTGGGACGTGATCGGCAAGAACGAGACCGCCTGGATCACCCACTGGAACGCCCAGATCAAGGGCAAGGGCTAAGACGCTCGGAACCGGGCCGTGCTGCGGCACGGCCCGGCTTCGTCCTGGAAGGACCCACGAAATGATCGATGTCCGACTGACGGCGGTCAGTAAGCGCTTCGCCAAGTCGAGCGACTCCGCGGCGGTCGATGACGTCACCGTCACCATCGGAGCCGGCGAGTTCTTCACGCTGCTCGGGCCGAGCGGCTGCGGCAAGACGACGACGCTGCGCATGGTGGCCGGCTTCTACTTCCCGACCTCCGGTCACATCCACTTCGGCGACGACGACGTCACCCACTGGACGCCGAACAAGCGGGACACCGGCATGGTGTTCCAGAACTACGCGCTGTTCCCGCACATGACTGTGGCGCAGAACGTCGCGTACGGGCTCAAGGTCCGCCGGGTCTCCCGCGCCGACCAGGCCCGCCGGGTCACCGAGGCGCTCGAACAGGTGCACCTCGCCGGGTACGGCGACCGGCGCATCGACGCGCTCTCCGGCGGCCAGCAGCAGCGGGTCGCGCTGGCGCGGGCCCTGGTCATCCGCCCGCGCACCATGCTGCTCGACGAGCCGCTGTCGAACCTCGACGCGAAGCTGCGCGAGGAGACCCGCGCCGAGATCCGGCGCATCCAGCGGGAGAGCGGCACCACCTCGATCTACGTGACGCACGACCAGGCCGAGGCGATGGCGATGTCGGACCGGATCGCCGTCATGGAGTCCGGCCGGGTCCAGCAGGTCGGCACCCCGCACGAGATCTACTACAAGCCCGCGAACGCGTTCGTGGCCCGGTTCATCGGGCGCAGCAACGTGCTGAGCCTGCCGGTGACCGGCGCGACCGACGACAGCGTCGCGGTGCGCCTGCCCGGCGGCGCCACCATCGACGTCGGCGCGCCCGCCGGGCACGGGCTCGGCGCGGGCGACACCGCGCTCGTCTCCGCGCGCCCCGAGCACATCGCGCTCGGCGGCGACGACGACACGGCGGCCATGCGCGGCCGGATCAGCCACGTCGAGTTCACCGGCATGGCCACCAACATCAGCGTCGACGTGGACGGCAACGAGGTGATGGCGGCGCTGATCGACGCGCCGGCCGGCCTGCAGCTCGGCGACGTGGTGGGACTGCGGCTCGTACCGGAGCGCCTCTGGGTGGTCAAGCCGTGACCGCTGCGACCCGGACCGCCCCCGCCTGGGCGGCGGCCCTCGGCCGGCGCCTGTCCGGCGGGGCCAATTCCCGCTGGTTCCCGTACCTGCTGGTGCTGCCGCTGGTCCTGGTGCTCTGGGGCTTCGTCGTCCAGCCGATGTTCGCCACCTTCCGCGAGAGCGTCAGCGCCAACGGCTCTGACAACTACCTGCAGTTCCTCTCCTCCTCCGGGGTGGCCCGCGAGTCGCTGTTCACCTCGCTGTTCATCTCGGCCGCCAGCGTGCTGCTCTGCGGCATCGTCGGCGTGGCGATGGCGTTCCTGCTCAAGCGGTTCCACTTCCGCGGGCGGCGGCTCATCGAGGCGTTCATCCTGGTGCCGGCGGCCCTGCCGCCGCTGATCGGCGCCGTGTCCTTCCAGCTGCTCTACAGCAACATCGGCATCGTGCCGCGCGGGCTGCAGGCGCTGCTCGGCACCGAGAAGCCGGTCCTGGCCTTCGACGGCATCGCCGGTGTGCTCGTGGTGCACACGTTCACCATGTACCCGTTCTTCTTCCTGGCCGCCTCCGCGGCGCTGGCCGGGATGGACCCGTCGGTCGAGGAGGCGGCGTACAACCTCGGCGCGGGCCGGTTCCGGGTGTGGCGCACGGTCCTGCTGCCGATGCTCACCCCCGCGCTGATCTCGGCGTCGCTGCTGGTCTTCATGACGTCGCTGGCGTCGTACACCGCGCCGCTGCTGTTCAACGTCAGCCAGACCATGACGATGCAGATCTACATCAACCGCACCAACGGCGACCTGCCGATGGCCTCGGCGTACGCCTCGGTGCTCGGCATCGTCTCGATCATCTTCCTGCTGGCGATGCGCTGGTACGAGGGACGGCGCAACTACCAGTCGCAGTCCAAGGGCATCTCGGCGGTCCGGCGGGAGATCACCAACCCGATCGGCCGCTGGCTCGCGCCGCTCGCCTCGGTGCTGGCCACGCTGGTCCTGCTCGCCCCGGTCGCCGCGATCGCGCTCGTCGCCTTCTCCGAGGACCGGTCCTGGACCACCGAGGTGCTGCCGCCGACGTACACGTTCGAGAACTTCGTGACCATCTTCACCGACCCCAAGGCGTTCGAGCCGATCCTCAACTCGGTGCAGATGAGCCTGATCGCGGTCGTGGGCTGTGTGGTGATCGGCGTGCTCATCGCGTACGCGGTGCGGCGGCTGAAGTTCGTCGGGCGCGGCCTGCTCGACGTGGCCGTGATGATCGCCTGGGCGCTGCCCGGCACGGTCGTCGCGATCAACCTGATCTCGGCGTTCAGCACCGGCAACGCGTTCAGCTTCGGGCAGGTGCTGGTCGGCACGTTCTGGATCCTGCCGCTGGCCTACTTCGTGCGGTTCCTGCCGATCGTGTTCCGGTCCAGCTCCGCGACGCTGGCGCTGATCGACCCGTCGCTGGAGGACGCCGCCCGTAACCTCGGCGCCTCCTGGCTGCGCGCGTTCTACACGATCACCGTGCGGCTGATGCTGCCCGGCGTGCTCGCCGGCGCGCTGCTGGCGTTCGTGCACGGCGTCGGCGAGTTCGTCGCCTCGGTGCTCATCTACACCTCGTCGACGGTGCCGATCTCGGTCGCCATCAACAACCGGATGTACAGCTTCGAGCTGGGCACCGCGGCCGCCTACGGCATGCTCCAGGTGCTGCTCATCTTCGTGGTGATGTGGTTCTCCGGTCGGCTGGAGAGCAGCCGGACCGCGACCCGGAGGGCCGAGCAGTGGACGAACTGATCGAACGGTGGCGGACCGGGGGAGGGCTGCTCCCGGTCACCCGGGTACCCGGGCACGCGTTCGCCGCCGTGACCGAGGCGGCCGACCTGGCGGTGCTGCCGGTCGGCGCGGTCGAGTGGCACGGCCCCCACCTGCCGATCGGGACCGACCTGATCCTGGCCGAGGGCTTCGCCGGGGAACTGGCCACCGGGTCGGCCCGGGCGGTGCTGTTCCCGGCCACGCCGTACGCCGCCTGCCCGGGCCAGACCCGGCCGTGGCCGGGCACGGTGGCGCTGCGACCGGAGATCGCCGTCGGCTACCTCGCCGACGTGCTCGCCGGCATCGTCGAGGCGGGCTTTTCCCGGGTGCTCGTGGTCAACGGGCACGACGCCAACATGTCCACCGTCCGCGCCGCGATGGAGTGGGTCTCCGGCCGGCACCGGGCCAGCATGATGCTGGTGAACTGGTTCCAGCTCGTCGGCCCGGACGAGACCACCGAGATGTTCGGTGAGCTGCCCGCCCGGGGGCACGGCGGCGCGTACGAGAGCTCCGCGGTGCTGGGCTTCGACCCGGACGCGGTGCGCCTGGACGCCGCGCCGGACCTGCCGCCGAAGCCGAAACTGCCCACCCCGTACCCGTACGTGCTCGTGGAGTCGCGGCCCGACCCGTGGCAGGGCTGGTCGGGCCATGTCTCGCTGGCCGGGGAGGAGGCCGGCGGCCGGATCCGCGCCACCGCCGGCGCACGCCTGCGCGAGCTGGTCGTGGCGTGGCTCGCCGCGCCGCTGCCCGGGCCCCCCGGCGCCGACGGGCCGGACCAGACGACCGGATGACCACGCGCGGCACGCCGCACGACAACGCACCACCTCGGGAGGCCACCATGAGCCCGTCACTGACCGTCTATCAACAGCACCACCTCCGGGTGGTGTTCGACCACCACGTCGCCCACCTCTACCCGGC
>NZ_JAGPXV010000044.1:0-17672 GCF_018070405.1 Micromonospora sp. D75 | reverse complement strand
GCCCGTCCAAGGGCCGCCTGTTCTGGGGGTACGGGTACGGAGCGGTCCCGCCTCTTCGGGGCGGGACCGCTACATGCGTTCCGGCAGGTGCATCAGCGGCGCGCGGCCCTGCGGCTGCTCCGGCTGCGGCTCGGTCGGGTGCTCGGGCGGGATCGGCACGGTGACCGGCTGCGCCGAGGTGACCCGCAGCGGCTCGCCGTGGTGCCGCAGCTCCACCACCGTGTCCGGGCCGCCGTTGCGCAGCGAGTACGTGGTCTGGTGCGGCCGCACGTCGACGCGCAGTCGCATCCCGCGCCACTGGAGCGAGAACTCCAGTCGGCTGAGGCGGCTGGAGAGCCGGGGCGCGAAGGAGAGCGTCCCGTCGTGGTCCCGCAGGCCGCCGAATCCGGCGACGAGCGCGATCCAGGCGCCGGCCAGGGACGCCATGTGCACGCCGTCGCGGGTGTTCTCGTTCAGGTCGTGCAGGTCCATCAGCGCGGCCTCGCGCAGGTAGCGGTGGGCCAGTTCGAGGAAGCCGACCTCGGCCGCGAGCACCGCCTGGGTGCAGGCGCTCAACGACGAGTCGCGTACGGTGCGCCGCTCGTAGTAGACGAAGTTGCGCAGTTTCTCGGCGGCGCTGAACGCGTCGCCCCGCCAGTGCATGGCCAACACCAGGTCGGCCTGCTTGACGACCTGCTTCCGGTAGAGGTCGAAGTACGGGTAGTGCAGCAGCAGCGGGTACTTCTCCGGTGGCGTGTGCTCGAAGTCCCACTCCTGGAACCGGGTGAACCCCTCGACCTGCTCGTGCACCTCGGTCTCGGCGTCGTACGGGACGTGCATGTCGTTCGCGGCGTCCCGCCACGCGGCGGCTTCCTCCTCGGTGACGCCGAGGTCGAGGGCCTGGTCCCGGTAGCGCATCGCGCAGTCCGCGGCGGTACGCAGGTTCCGCTGCGCCATCAGGTTGGTGTAGACGTTGTCGTTCTTCACGGCTGTGTACTCGTCGGGGCCGGTCACGCCGTCGATGTGGAACTGCCCGGCCCGGTCGTGGTGGCCGAGGGATCGCCACAGCCGGGCGGTCTCGACAAGCAGTTCCAGTCCGATCTCGCGTTCCAGTGTCTCGTCGCCGGTGACCAGCACGTAGCGGCGCAGCGCGTCGGCGACGTCGGCGGCGATGTGGAACGCGGCGGTTCCGGCCGGCCAGTACGCCGACGACTCGGGTCCTTCGATGGTGCGCCACGGGAAGGCGGCGCCTTCGAGGTTCAGCGTGCGGGCCCGCTCCTGGGCCTGGGCGAGCGTGGCGTGCCGCCACTGCAGCGCGTCGCGGACCGCGCCGGGCTGGGTGTACGTGAGCACCGGCAGCACGAACATCTCGGTGTCCCAGAATGCGTGGCCGTCGTACCCGGGGCCGGTGAGGCCCTTGGCGGAGATCGGCCGCCGTTCCCCGCGGGCGCCGGCCTGGAGCACGTGGAAGAGGCCGAAGCGGACGGCCTGCTGGACCTCCGGGTCGCCTTCGACGCGCACGTCGGCGGCGTCCCAGAACGCGTCGAGGTATTCCCGCTGCGCCCGGCGCAGCCCGTCCCAGCCGTCGAGCCGGGCCGCGGCGAGCGCCGCGCCGACCTGGTCGCGCAGCGCCGGCAGCGACCGGCGGCTGGACCAGCCGTACGTGAGGTACTTGATCACGTGCAGCTTCTCGCCGGGCTTGAGCACGCAGCCGATGGTGGTGCGGACCCAGTCCTCGTACCCTTCGCTCTCGATCGTGGTGCGTTCGGGGCCGTGCACGTCGTGGCCCATGGCGGCGGCGACCCGCAGGCCGCTGACCTTGGTCCGGTGGATGAGCAGGCCGCCGTCGTCGGTGGTGAGTTCCTCCTCGGCCTGCAGCGGTGACTCCAGCACGGCGGCCACCCGGGGGTCGCGGCTCTGCGGCGGCAGCGTCTCGTTGGCCACCAGCTCGGACTGGAGGATCAGCCGCAGCGGCCCGTCGACCGGCTCCACCTCGTAGTGGATGGCGGCGACCGAGCGCTGGGTGAACGACACCAGCCGGGTGGTGCGGACCTTGACCTCGCGCCCGGCCGGGGAACGCCAGTGCAGGTCGCGTTGGAGCGTTCCGGCGCGCATGTCGAGGACCCGCTCGTGGGCGAGCACCTCGCCGTAGCGGACGTCGAGCGGTTCGTCGTCCACGAGCAGCCGGATCAGTTTGCCGTTGGTGACGTTGACGATGGTCTGCCCCGACTCGGGGAAGCCGAAGCCGGCTTCCGCGTACGGCAGCGGGCGCAGTTCGTAGAAGGAGTTCAGGTACGTGCCGGGTAGGCCGTGCGGCTCGCCCTCGTCGAGGTTGCCGCGCAGCCCGATGTGCCCGTTGGAGAGCGCGAACACCGACTCGGACTGGGCCAGCACGTCCATGTCGAGGCGTACCTCCCGGACATGCCAGGGCTCGACCGGATACGCCCGTTCCCGGATCACGCGGCCGGCTCCGCCGCGAGCAGTTCGGCGAGGTCGGTGACCACCACGTCGGCGCCGTGCGCCAGCAGCTCGTCGGCCTGGCCGACCCGGTCGACGCCGATCACGTACCCGAATCCGCCGGCCCGTCCGGCGGCCACGCCGGCGAGGGCGTCCTCGAAGACGGCGGCCTGCGCCGGTTCGACGCCGAGCAGCCGCGCGCCTTCCAGGAACGTGTCCGGGGCCGGTTTGCCGCGCAGCCCGTTCGCGCGGGCGACCACGCCGTCGACCCGCGCCTCCAGCCAGTGGTCCAGCCCAGCGGCGTGCACCACGGCGGCGCAGTTGGCGCTGGCCGAGACGACCGCCCGCCGCAGCCCGGCCGCGGTGGCGGCCTCCAGGTAGCGAACCGAACCTTCGTACGCCTCGACGCCGTGCTGCTCGATCCGCTGGAGCAGGACGACGTTCTTGCGGTTGCCGAGGCCGTTGACCGTGTCCGCCTCGGGTGGGTCGTCGGGTGAGCCCTCGGGCAGGGTGATGCCGCGCGAGGCCAGGAATGTGCGCACCCCGTCGGCGCGCGGTCTGCCGTCCACGTAACGGTTGTAGTCCGGTCCGGGGTCGAACGGTTGGAACGGCTCGCCGGTTTCGACGGACCGTCGCCGCAGGTAGGCGTCGAACGTCTCCGCCCAGGCGGCGTTGTGCACCTTGGCGGTCTGCGTCAGCACACCGTCCAGATCGAAGAGACACGCGCTCACGTGCGCGGGGAGGCCCAGCATCGCTTGAATCTATCCGGCGCTCGCCCCGGGCAAACCCGTTCAGGGCTCAGCGGTTCGGGCGCAGCGTCCAGATCACGGTGAGCGAGGAGGTGAGCGTGCCGTCCTCGGTGCGCACCTCCACCTCGACCGGGAACTCGGGCCGTCGCCCGGCGTCCAGCTCGGCCAGCACCTCGGCGGGGACACCGCCGAGCCGCGCCGTCGCCAGCACCGGCCCCACCGCCACCTTGAGGTAGCGGATGGTCGCGGTCACGGCCAGGGGTACGGCCCGGTCGAGCACCTGCCCGAACGCGGCCAGGACGACCGCGCCCGAGGCGCTCTCCCCCAGCGTGAACATGGCCCCGGCGTGCGGGCCGCCCACGTGGTTGTGGTGCGCCGGGTCGTCGGGGAGCCGGACCACGGCCCGGACCCCGCCCTCGGCCTCGGGCGCCACCTCGACGAACTCGATCCCGAGCGTGCGGGCGAACGGCACGGCGTCGAGGAGACCGGCCGCGACCTGGCGAGAGTCGATGCTCATGCCCGAACGCTACTCGCCGGTAACTTTTCCGGCAAGACACCGGAACACGTTGGCCGAATGTCACTAAATAAGTGACATCCACATCGCCTGACGCTAGCCTTGTCTCTTATTAAGAGACATTGGGACATGAGATGATCTACGCCACCCCAGAACTCAGCGATCACGACGAGACCGTGCTGGACGAGGTGCATGACATGCGCCGCGTGCTCGCTGATGTCCTGCGCACTCCTCGCCGGTGGACCGGTGGCCTCCGGCGCACGATGTTGGCCCGCGCGATTCTCGGCTCCAACAGCATCGAGGGCTACGTGGTCGCCGAGGACGACGCCGCCGCCGCGCTGGACGGCGAGGAGCCGCTGAGCGCCGACGACCGAACCTTCGCCGAGATTCGGGGCTATCGACAGGCTCTGGGGTACGTGCTGCAAACCGCCGGGGATCCGCACTTCCGGTTCGACACGTCGGTGATCCGCAGCATGCACTACATGATGCTCTCGCACGATCTGGGCAAGAGCCCGGGGCAATATCGCAAGGGCCCGATCTACGTCCACGATGAGCGAACCGATGAGCGGGTGTACGAGGGCGCGGACGCCGACCACGTGCCTCACCTCATGGAGGAGCTAACCGAAGATCTACGGTCGGATGTCACCGCCTCTCCGCTCGTCAAAGCAGCCATGGCGCATCTGAACCTGGTGATGATCCATCCGTTCCGTGATGGCAACGGGCGAATGGCACGCGCCCTTCAGACGTTGGTGCTCTCCCGACGCGCGATCGTCGAGCCTGCTTTCTCCAGCATCGAGGAATGGCTGGGCAGCAACACCGAGGACTACTACCGGGTGTTGGCGGTTACCGGACGTGGCCGCTGGAACCCCGAAGGTTCGGCGCACCTCTGGGTGTCGTTCAACCTGCGCGCCCATCACATGCAGGCGCAGACCGTCGCTCGCCGCTTCGAGGAGGCGTCCGGCATCTGGTCGGAGTTGGACGCGATCGTTGCCGAGAACAGGCTCCCTGAGCGGGTGACCGATCTCCTCTACGAGGCAGTCCTGGGCTATCGCATCCGTCGCTCCGGGTACGTCAAACTTGCCGATGTCGAGGACAGGACCGCATCTCGGGATCTGGCCAGCCTTGTCGAGCAGGGCCTTCTGGAAGCACGAGGTGAGCGGCGGGGCAGGCATTACGTCGCCGGCCCCACGCTGGTGACGGTGCGGGAAAGAGTCCATGCTCAGCGCAAACCGATCAGCGACCCCTATCCGGCCATGCCGGTCGTTCTCGCAACCGAGGCTGCCAATACGACCGGGTCAGGTGAACGGTTGTAACCACGGCTTATTTCACGGCGCTGTCGCGGCGTTTCGGCGGCTGTCGACTCCGGGTAGCGAATGGCCCATGAACCGCGATCTCGCGCGCGGGCTGACGGTGGCGTGGGCGCTCCCGGAGTTCCGCGACGGGCTGCGTCACCTCGTCGACCTCGACGAGGTGACAGTGCTGCTGGCCGCACTGTCCCTTCCGGACCGCGACCGCGAGGTCGAGCGCAGCGCGCTGGGCCTGCTGCGGTCCGGGCTCGACAGCACCGAGGTCCGGGAGGCGGTGTTGCTGCTGCTGGAGCGGGACACCGTACGCCGGCCGCTCGTCGCCGCGGCGGTGGAGCCGCTCGCCGACCGTCCCGGCCTGGTCACCGCCGTCACGTCCGCGGCCGAGGACCCCCGGGTACGCCACGAGGTAAGGGCGATGCTGGACAGCCCCGGCGTCCGCGAGCTGATCTGGCGGGCGGCCGACGACCAGGTGAGCGACAACCGGTTCGGGCTGGTCCGCCGGGCGGCGGTGCTGTTCGTCCGGCACCCGAGCGCGCGGCGACTGGCGTGGGCGCTCCGCCGGCACGGCGTGCTCCGCGAACTGCGCCGCAAGGCGTGATCCGGAGCCGCATCACCTGATCGGGCCGGTCAGCTCCGCACAGCGGGGCCGGCCCTCGACAGCTCGGCCGTCACTCGTAGCCCATGGCGGGGATGATCTCGCCCAGTTCCCGCTCGACGTACGCGCGGGTGCCGGCGTCGAACTGGTCGTCGCGGTGCGCGAGCCTGCCCGCCTGGAACGTCGACGCGGTGACGGCGTCCTCGACGCCGAGCCGTTCGAACAGGGCGCGCCGCTGCCCGGCCCAGTCGGCCGCGAGGTCTTCCGCCTTCACCTCGACGTACCGCCGGGTCGTCAGGTCGGCGGCGTTCCTCCAGGCCAGCCATCGTTGATAGACCGGCACGAGGTAGGCGAGCGCCCCGTCGACTGTTGACGGCGCCCACGGCTGGGCCAGGTGGGAGGCGAGCACGGAGACCGGGTGCCGTGTGATGTGCACGATCGTCGCCTCGGGAAACAGCTCCCAGAGGAAGTCCATGGCGAAGAGGTTGAACGGCGTCTTCTCGCACCACGTCGGCTTGCCCGCGTCGGCCGCCGCGCCGCCGAACAGCGTCTCGACCAGACCGCGCAGGACGGCGATCAGCTCGGCCCGGTCGCGGAAGTACCTCGGCACGACCCGTCGTCGGCCCGTCGGCCCGAACGGCCCGGCGGGCCGGTCGCCGTCGCCGAAGCCCGCCGCGGGCGCGGGCTCCTCGAAGGCGTCCGCGATCAACAGCGGCCAGAGCTGGTGTACGGCGTCCCGGTAGCGCTGTTCGCCGACCAGCTCGGGCACGGTCTTGCCACGATCGTCACGCCGTCCGGGCACCCGTACGGTCAGGAAGTCGCTGAGCCGCTGCAGGGCGTCCTCGCCGACGATGGGGTCGTACCGTTCGGTGAGCGCGTCGGCCAGGTCCCGCAGGCCGCCGGGTTCGACGATGAACTTGGTTTCCATCGGGATCCGGTGGATCAGCGGGTGCTGGCCGATGACGTCGGCGATCCGCGAGGTGCCCGAACGACCTGTGCCCGCGACGAAGACCGGTGAGGGGGACGGCATGGGCGGCAGTGAAACTCCGGGCCGGGCGCAGGGGCAATCCATTTATCCCCGCCGGGAGCTGATCGGCCTCCTGGCCGACGCGGTCGGGTCCGTCACCGTGCCGCACCCGACCCGGGTCGCGGTCGACGGGCCGCCCGCCGCCGGCAAGACCACGCTCGCCGACGAGCTGGCCGCCGTCCTGCGCGCCCGGGGCCGGTACGTCATCCGCGCGACGGTGGACGACTTCCTCTTCCCCCGCGCCCGGCGTTACCGGCGCGGCGAGTTCTCGGCCGAGGGCTGCTACGTCGACACCCACGATCACGGGTCGCTGAACCGGGTGCTGCTCGATCCGCTCGGCCCGGGCGGAGATCGACGCTTCCGGCCGACGGTCTACGACCACGCGACGGATACGGTGCTGTCCCCGCCGCCCACGACCGCTCCGGCGGACGCCGTGCTGGTCTTCGACGGTGTCTTCCTGCTGCGCCCGGAACTGGTCGACCGGTGGGAGCTGCGCGTCTTCGTGTCCACCGCGCTCGACAAGACGGTGGACCGTGCCGTGATCCGCGAGAGCCGCGTGTCGACGAGAGCCGACGTCGAGCGGCGCTGGCACGAGCGGTACCTTCCCGCCCAGCGGCTCTACTTCGCCACTGCCCGCCCGGCCGAGCAAGCCGACGTCGTCGTGCACAACGACGACCCCGGGCGGCCGATGTGGGAGATCCGGGCGGGCGGGGATGGCAGGCTGGCAGCCATGGACAGGAATCGGGTGGCCGCCTGGATCGCGGCGTACGAGCAGGCGTGGCGCACACCGGGCACGGCGGCGCTCGGCACGATGTTCACGCCCGACGCGACCTACCAGCAGGGGCCGTACCGGGATCCGGTGGTCGGCCTGCCCGCCATCGTCCGCATGTGGGACAGCGAACGCGACGGACCCGACGAGGTCTTCCAGATGACCTCGGAGGTCATCGCGGTCGACGGCGACACCGCTGTGGCCCGGGTGCAGGTCCGGTACGGCGACCCGGTCCACCAGGAGTGGCGCGACCTCTGGATCATGCGGTTCGCCGAGGACGGCCGCTGCCTGTCGTTCGAGGAGTGGCCGTTCGCGCCGGAACGGCGGACCACCGCCGCCGGGTGACGACGGCGGTCGCTGCCTAACCCCGCTTCGTGTACGCGACGAACGCCGCCCAGCTCGACGACGTGAACGTCAGCGCCGGCCCCTGCCGGTCCTTGCTGTCCCGCACCCCCACCACGCCGGGCAGATTGTCCGCCACCTCCACGCAGTCGCCGCCGTTACCGCTGCTGCGGGTGCTCTTGCGCCAGATCGCGCCGGTCAACTCCATCGCTTCGCCGCCTCCGAAATCGCCGCCAGGGTCGCCCCGTGCGGCATCGCCTCCGCGCGGATGGACTCCCACGTCTGCCGAAGTGAGTTCACGTCCACCGTGCGCTCCACGATTGTGCCGTGCAACTGGTTGTCCAGGTAGCCCACGTCGTCACCGTCGGCCGGGGTCGCGAGCACGAAGGCACCGTTGAGCCCCGGATAGGCCCCGGCCGTCTCCGGCACCAGGTGCAGGTGGACCCGGGGTCGCCGTGCCATCTCGATCAGGTGCTCCAACTGCTCCCGCATCACCTTCGGCCCGCCGACCGGTCGAGCCAGCACCGAGTGGTCGAGCACCACCACGAACTGCGGCGGCGTCGGGCCGTCCAGCACCGCCTGCCGGGCCAGCCGGGCGGCCACCTGCTGTTCGACAGCCTCGCCGACGAACTGCGCGGCCCCTTCGTAGAGCGCACGGGCGTACTCCTCGGTCTGCAACAGACCAGGGACCACCAGCGGTTGAAAGCTACGCAGTGAGGCAGCTTCCTGCTCGATGCTCACCCACTCGCGGAACCACGGCATCAGCGCCTCCTGCATCAGCGCGTCCCGGATCCGCACCAGCAGGCCGCCGCCGTTCAGCACCTCGTCGCACCGCTCGGTGAACTCGGCGCGCGGCGCGCGGCGGCACTGCTCGACGGCTGCCACCAGCGACGCCGAATAGCTCACCCGCTCGCCCAGCGCCTCCTGGGTAAGCCCCGCATCGGTACGTAACCGACGTAGCTCACCGGCGAACAGTTCCCACAACGGCACACGGATCATCTGCACACCTCTGCACACGGCTGCACACGGAAATCGGCCGGTCGGACGGCCGGGAAGGTGGGGGTGGAACGCCTTCCGACCCTAGCGGCGCGGTGACGAGACTGTCACGCAGTGGAATCGAATTCGTCCGATTCCCGCTACCGAGAGGAGTTGCGCCGTGCGACTGCGCTGGTTCCGCTGCCGGGGTGCGTCGGCACCGACACTGCCCCAGCGGGTACGGGGCGACAATCTGCCGGACTGGATGCGGCAACCCACCCGTCCACTCCCGACGATGGATCCCGGCCGGGTCGGCAACCTCACCCCGGCCCAGCAGTGGCGGGCGAACGGCGGTCGCTGGCCGGTCCCGGAGCAGCGCGGCGGCGACGCCGGCAACCGGCGCGACGGCCACGAGGAGCCTCGGTGATCAGCCACCAGCTCGGGCAGCCGCCGGACGGACCCAAGCCGGATCGACCCCGGCCGTACCCGTTGCACGCCACCCCGCACACGCCGCTGCGTCCGATGTGGTGCTGCCGGGCCTGCGGCCAGCCGTGGCCGTGCCCGACGGCCCGTCTGCTGCTGCGCAGCGAGTACGAGGACAACCGGATCGGGCTGTCGATCTACCTGTGCGGGCTGCTGTACGAGGCGACGCGCGACCTCTACCGGCTGAACCCGAACGACGCGCCCGCCCCGGCCGACATGTTCGCCCGCTTCGTCGGCTGGGGCCCGTACCGCCGTCACCCGCCCGTCCCTCCGGGCGGCGGCTGTTAAGAAGGGGCCCTTCCTCTACCGGAGGCGTTAACAGGGTGCCCTTCCTTTCACCGCCAGCCGACGTCGATGCGGTCGCCTCGCTCGTCGAAGAAGTGCAGCGCGTCCATCCGCACCTGCACGGCGAGCGGGTGCCCGGGCGACACCTGCGGGTACGGCGCGAGCCGTACCGCCAGTTCCGCCGGACGACGGTGGTGGCGGCCCGGGTCGGGCAGCACGCTCGTGCGGTTGCCGCCACCCCCGCCGGCCTCCGGTGACGGGGCTGACGCCTCCGTCGTGCGGCCGGTGAGCCGCTGCATCACCTGGTTGAACCGGCGCAGGCCGCGCTGGCCCGGTGCGGCCTGCTCCACCTGGGTGCCCATCTCGTCGACCACGATCGCGGTGGCGCCGATGTCGAGGAACGCGAGCGACTCGTGGCCGTGGTGCTCCAGGTAGCGGATGCGCCCGTGCAGCACGTCACCGGCGGTGTCCGGGGCGACCGGGGTGAGCGCCTCGGCCCGCATGCCGACCACGATCCGCTCGCCGTGGTAGTGCGCCACCGCCCGGCTGCGGATGTCGTCCCAGGGCAGGTAGAGCGACTGCTCGCCGAGGTTCAGCGCGACGTACCGGTCGAGGTGCACGTAGACCGACGCCTCCAGCAGGTTCATCCGGGGGCTGCCCAGGAACGCGGCGACGTAGAGCGTGGCCGGCCGCCCGTACACCTGGGTGGGGGTGCCCACGTCCTGGAGCACGCCCTTGCGCATGATCGCGACGCGGTCGGCCATGGTCAGCGCCTCGGCCTGGTCGTGGGTGACGTAGATGGTGGTGACGCCGAGTTCGCGGGTGAGGCCGGAGATCTCCGCCCGCAGTTCGGCCCGCAGCCCGCTGTCCAGGTTCGACAGCGGCTCGTCCATGAGGAACAGGCCGGGCCGGCGCACTATCGCCCGCCCCATGGCGACCCGCTGCCGCTGGCCGCCGGAGAGCTGGCTGGGCTTGCGCGCGAGTACGTCGCCGATGCCGAGCGCGCTCGCCACGTCCTGGATCCGCTCGCCGCGCGGGCCGGGCTCGATGCCGGAGAGCCGCAGCGGGAAGCCGATGTTGTCGCCGACCGTCATGTGCGGATAGAGCGCGAAGTCCTGGAAGACCATGGCGATCTTCCGGTCGCGTGGCGGCAGGTCGTTGGCCAGCTCACCGCCGAGCAGGATCGCGCCGGAGGACGGGTCCTCCAGCCCGGCGACCATGCGCAGCACCGTCGACTTCCCGCAGCCCGACGGGCCGAGCAGCACCATGAACTCGCCGTCGTTGACGTCCAGATTGATGGTGTCGACCGCGACTGTTCCATCCGGGAACACCTTGGTGACATCCTTGAGCGCGACGGTCGCCACCGCCACCTCCCCAGTTTTCTCTCCCCAAACCCGGGAATGACTGTGACCAGGATCATCTGATTCGCACATCGGGTAAACGTGCCATGTTCGGCTCGTGACAGTCCTATTAAGCGGTATTCGCCGGGCTCCGCAGTTAAGTGACCTGCCGGTAACCACTTTTACGGCGTTTCGCCGAGGAACACGCGGCGTACCACGCGCTCGGCGGCGTGCCCGTCGTCCAGCGCGCAGAACCGCGACCGGAACGCCGCCCGGGCCCGCTCGGCCGCCTCGTCGTCGACCGCGCCGGACCGGAACACGTCGAGCAGCCCGGGGAAGTCCAGCGCGACGGTGCCCGGCGGCTCGGCCAGCAGGTCGAAGTAGACGCCCCGGGCCACCCGGTAGGCATCCCAGTCCGGCGCGTAGACCACTATCGGCCGGTCCAGCACCGCGTAGTCGAACATCGCCGAGGAATAGTCGGTGATCAGTACGTCCGCCGCCAGGTAGAGGTCCTCCACCCGGTCGTACGCGCTCACGTCCAGCACGCCGTCCGCCGCCGGTCCCCGGGGATGCCGCTCCCGGTCGTGGAAGTAGTGGCTGCGCATCAGCAGCCGGCCCCGGGGCCCGAGCACGTCGAGCATCCGGTCCGGGTCGAACGGTGGCCGCCACCCGGGCAGGTGCTCGCGGTGCGTCGGCGCGTAGAGCACCACGTACTCGTCGGGTGCGATGCCCAGCGCGGCGCGGACCTGGCCTCGGTCCTCGGCGGTGGCCAGCGCCAGCCGGTCGTTGCGCGGGTAGCCGACCTCGAGCGTGGTGTAGTCCGCCGGGTACGCCCGCTCCCACATCTGCGTGGAGAAGCTGTTCGAGGTGATGCTGTAGTCCCAGCGGTCGACCCGGCGCAGCAGCCCGGCGAAGTCCATCCCCATCGCGCCCACCGGGTAGCGCTGCTGGTCCAGCCCCATCACCTTGACCGGCGTGCCGTGGTGGGTCTGCACGTGCACCGAGCCCGGCCGCTTGCGGACGAAGTCCGGGAAGTTGACGTTGTTGACCAGCCAGCGGGCGCGCGCCAGCACGCGGTGGTACTCGCGGGTGCCGGCCACCACGTACTCGACACCGGGCGGCAGCGCGGCCACCCGGTCGCGGCGGACGATCCACACGCCGCGCACCTGCGGCGCGAGCCGGCGGGCCGCCTCGTAGATCGCCGCCGGGTTGCACGAGTAGCCCCGATACCAGTAGGCCGCGTACACGGCGAGCGTCGGGTCGACCGGCCGGTGCAGCTCGGCCCGGTAGTACTCGCCCAGCGCCAGGTCACGGGCCCGCCGGGCGGTACGCCGCACCACCGGCGTGACCCGTCGCCGGGCCCGCCGCGCGGTCCGCCGGGCCGTCTCCGTCGCCTGGTGCGCCTCGCGCAACGCGCTGAACGTCCGCCATCGGCCGGCCGCCACCAGCCGGTGCTTGAGCCCTTCCGGGCCGGGCGGGACCGGATAGCCCTCGGGCGGCAGGAACCGCACGTAGTCGGCGTGCATCTGGGCGAAGAACGGCGCCCGCAGCTCGGGGGCGATCCGGTCGCCGTTGCCGAGCACCGTCAGGTAGTGCCAGATCATCCGCTCGAAGACCGCCGGCCGCAGCCCGGTCACCCGCCAGCGGTCCATCAGCCCGAACACCCGGTGCCACTGGGCGAAGACCTCGAAGTGCCGGTCCCCCCGGGTCTTCGTGATCGCGCCGGTGCGGCGCTGCCGGTAGTTCAGGCAGATCCGGTCGAGTACGCCGATCCGCCCGGCGGCCATCAGCGCCGGATAGCTGAACGAGACGTCCTCGTACCAGCCCGGTTCGAAGCGCAGCCCGTGCTCGATCAGGAACTCCCGCCGTACCACCCGGTTCCACGCGGTGTGCAGCAGCTTCAGCGTCTCCGGCCGGTCCCGCAGCGCGAACGTCGTCGCGCCGGGCGGCACCGGGAACACCTCGCGCATCGCGCTGCGGGTGCCGATGTTGTTCCAGTGCGCCCGGACGTGGTCCACGATCAGCACGTCCGGCGCGGTGTCGCGGAGCCGGTCCGCGACGTGCGGCAGGCAGCCGGGCACCAGCCAGTCGTCCCCGTCGACGAACCACACGTACTCGCCGACGGCCCGGTCCAGCCCGATGTTGCGGGCCGGACCGAGCCCCACGTTCTCGGCGAGGCGCACCGGGCGGACCCGGGGGTCGCGCAGCGCGTACTCGGCCAGGATCTCGCCGCTGTCGTCGGGGGAGGCGTCGTCGACGCCGATCACCTCGATGTCGGCGAACGGCTGGTCGAGGATCGAGTCGAGACATTCCCGCAGGTAGCCCTGCACCTTGAAGGCCGGCACGACGAAGCTGATCAAGGTCACCCCGGCCCGCCCTCCGTCAGCCCGGCGAGCGCACACCCCCACGGGCGCGGGCCGGCAGGACCACCCAGGCGAGGACCACGCTCGCGACAAAAACCACGAGAAGGTACGCACCGAGTGTAGCCAGAGCGATACTCGCATATCCGGCGATCAGCCCGATTGCCAGCAGCAGGGAACGCCCCGGCCAGCCCAGCGTGGCGGCGTGCAGCGGCGGAGCCGACTGCCGCTTCTCCAGCCGGGCGGTCAGGTCGTAGTGGTGCAGCGTCAGCACCAGCACGTACCCGAAGATCAGCCAGGCCGGTGCCCGGCCCGCCACCCCGACCGCGATGGCGAACAGATACTCGGCGGCCCGCAACGCAGCCGGCACCAGCCAGTCCAGCGACCCCTCGTGCGGCGCCCGCGAAGCCTGCGCGGCGCCCAGCAGCAGCACCAGCGCGAGCACCGGCACGAAGACCGGCAGGTCGCCGCCACCGTGCACCGCGAGCAGCGCCCACACCAGCGTCCCCGCCGCGCCGAGCGCGCCCAGCACCGCCAGCAGCAGCGGCCGCCGCGCGGTCGGCAGCGTCCGCGCCAGCACGCCGTCGTCACGGTGCAGACCCGCGTCCACAGTGGCCATCACCGGCACCCGCATCCACCGCGCCCGCAAGGTCCGCAACCCCCCGGTGTACGCGAACGCCAGCGTCCCCCAGACCAGCACCGCGACCAGCGCCACCAGCGGCCCGAACAGCGCGGCGGCGATCGCGATCAGCGCCCACCGCTCCCCGATCGGGAACACCACAGTGCGCTTCAGCCAGTACGACACCGACCCGGTGTCCGCCTGCACTCGCGTCGACGCGGCGTTCAGCTTCCCGCCGATGCCGCCCGCGTCGGCGCTCACCACCTTGGGCCGCCGGGCCGCCTCGTCGTGCAACGCCCCGTACCAGGTGTCGGTCATGTGCCGCACGGTCTGCAACGTCATCGCGGCCAGCGCCAGCGCCCAGCCGTACCGGAACCCGGCATGCGTGGCCCCGAAGCCGAGACCGGCGTAGACCACGTACTCCTTGAAGCGGTCGGCCATCGTGTCCAGCCAGCCGCCCCAGGCGCTGAAGTGCCGGGTGTAGCGGGCCAGTTGCCCGTCCACGCAGTCGAGCACGAACCCCAGGTAGAGCAGGACCGCCCCGGCCCGGCACCACTGCGCGGCCAGGCGTTCGGTGAGCGGTTCCCCGGCGGGCCGGCCGGGCTCGGTGAGGTGGCCCGCCGCCGGGTCGGCGGCGAGCACGATCGCGAGCGTCACCGCTTCGCCGCGTCGGCGTAGGCCGCCAGCGCCTCGTCGATCGTCCCGTCGACGATCAGCCGTCCGGCGTCGAGGTAGAGCCCCCGACGGCAGAACCGGGTGAGGTCCTTGTCGTTGTGTGACACCAGCACCAGCGTGCGCCCTTCCGCGAGAAGTCGCTCGATGGTCGCATAGCACTTCGCGCGGAACTCCGCGTCCCCGACCGCTGTCACCTCGTCCACAAGCAGCACCGGGTGCGGCAGGTGCGCGATCACCGCGAAGCCGAGCCGCACCTTCATCCCCGACGAGTAGTGCCGCACCGACGTGTCGATGGCGCGTTCCACCTGCTCACCGGCGAACGAGACGATCTCGTCGAAGTGCTCCCGCAGGTACGCCGACGACAGTCCGTGCAGCCCGCCCACCAGGTACAGGTTCTCCCGCCCGGTCAGGTCCCCGGAGAACCCGGCGGACAGTTCGAGCAGCGGCGCCACCCGGCCGTGCACCCGGATCGAGCCCTCGTCCGGGATGAGCACACCGGCGATCAGCCGCAGCAGCGTGCTCTTGCCGGTGCCGTTGCGCCCCACCACGCCCACCGTCTCGCCCGGTTCGATCCGGAACGACAGGTCACGCAGCGGCCAGAACCGGCCCGCGTCCGGGTCCCGGGCGCCCCGGTGCACGATCAGCTCCCGCAGCCGCAGCTGGCGGCGCCGGTTGCGGACGAACCGGATGCCGAGCCCGTCCGCCTCGATGATCGGGGCCATTCAGAGTTCCTTCAGCACTGCCGGTTCGAGGCGGTGGAACGCCCACCAGCCGAGCGCCAGAACTGCCACGCTGCCGGTCACCGTGATGACGAGCAGCCGGGCGTCCGGGAACTCGTCCGGGTACCAGACCGCGTGGTGCAGCTGGAAGATCCCGACCAGCGGATTCAGCTCGTACCCGATCTTGAGCCAGCCCGGCATGCCCGACTCCCGCACCAGGTCGAGCGGATAGATGATCGGCGTCGCGTAGAACAGCAGCCTGATGATCAGCCGCATGGTGCGCTCGATGTCGCGCATCAGCACGTTGCCCGCCGACAGCAGCAGCGCCAGGCCCACCAGCAGCACGAACTGCACCGCCACCGCCAGCGGCAGGGCGAGCAGGCTCCAGCCGGGGCGGATCTTCCCCTGGCTCGCGTAGATCGCCGCGACGGCGACCAGGATCGGCAGCCCGGCCAGGTACTCGGCGAAGCGCCCGGTGACCCGCCCGATCGGGAAGATCGGCCGGGGCAGGTTCATCGTGGTGATCAGCCGGGCCTGCCCGGTGAGCGCGTTCGCGGCCTCGGTCAGCGCCGAACTCGCCCACATCCAGGCGAAGATCCCGGTGATCAGGAACAGCGGGTACGACCCGGCCGCCTCGCCCAGGTGCCGCCGGGTCGCGCCGGAGTAGAGCACGCCGAAGACGAACCAGTAGATCAGGCCCATGCCGAGCGGTTCGATCAGCGACCAGAAGTAGCCCAGCACCGACTGCTGGTACTTCACCGCGAGGTCCCGGCGGACCAGGATGCGCAGCGAGGTGCGGGCGGACCAGAGCGCCGCGACGCCTGACGTCACCGCACCATCGTCGCCCCGTCCGTCGCGGTCGCGGCTCGGGCACGCGCCGGATCACCCCAACGGGGTCAGCACTCGATGACGTTGACGGCGAGCCCGCCCCGCGCGGTCTCCTTGTACTTGACCTTCATGTCCGCGCCGGTCTCCCGCATGGTCTTGATGACCTTGTCCAGCGACACGTGGTGCACCCCGTCGCCCCGCAACGCCAGCCGGGCCGCCGTGATCGCCTTGATGCTCGCCACCGCGTTGCGCTCGATGCACGGGATCTGCACCAGGCCACCCACCGGGTCGCAGGTCAGCCCCAGGTTGTGCTCCATGCCGATCTCGGCGGCGTTCTCCACCTGCTCCGGCGTACCGCCCAACGCCTCGGCCAGCCCGGCCGCCGCCATCGAACACGCCGAACCCACCTCACCCTGACAGCCCACCTCCGCACCCGAGATCGACGCGTTCTCCTTGAACAACACACCGATCGCGCCCGCCGCCAGCAGGAACCGCACCACGCCCTCCTCGGACGCGCCCGGCACGAACCGGGTGTAGTAGTGCAGCACGGCCGGGATGATCCCGGCAGCCCCGTTCGTCGGCGCGGTGACCACCCGCCCGCCCGCCGCGTTCTCCTCGTTGACAGCCAACGCGAACAACGTCACCCAGTCCATCGCACGCAACGGATCCCCGCTACCGGTCTCCGCCTCCAGGCTGCGCCGCATCTCCGCCGCGCGCCGCCGGACCTTCAACCCACCCGGGAGTACGCCGTCACGGGTGCAGCCGTTCTCCACGCACTCGCGCATCACCCGCCAGATCTCCAGCAGCCCCGCCCGCACGTCCGCCTCGCTACGCCAGGACACCTCGTTGGCGAGCATCACCTCACTGATCGACAGACCCGTCTCGGAGGTGACGGTCAGCAGTTCCGCGCCGGTGAGGAAGGGGTGCTTCACCCGGGTGCTGTCCGCCTTGATCCGGTCCGCCCCGGCGGCCGCCTCGTCCACCACGAACCCGCCACCCACCGAGTAGTACGTGCGCGTCCGCACCTCGTTCCCGGCCGCGTCGTACGCCGCGAACGTCATCCCGTTCGGGTGGTACGGCAACGACCGCCGACGATGCAGCACCAGATCCGTGTCCGGGTCGAAGTCGACCCCCTGACTGCCGAACAGGTCCAGCCGCCGCTGGGTGCGGATCCGCTCCACCCGCGGCCCCACCGAGTCGGTGTCGACAGTCTCCGGAACCTCACCCTCCAGCCCCAACAGCACCGCCCGGTCACTGCCATGCCCGTGACCAGTCGCGCCGAGCGAACCGAACAACTCCGCCCGTACCCGCGCCACGTCGGCGAGCTGCCCGTCGGCCTTCAAACCCGCCACAAACGTACGAGCCGCCCGCATCGGCCCGACCGTGTGCGAGCTGGACGGCCCGATACCGACACTGAAAAGATCGAAAACACTGATCATTTGCTGCTTTCCTCGCCGTCGTCCCCGTTGTGCGGATCCGAGCCGGTGCGTGGGGTTGCCGCCCCCGCCAGGCGGGACGGCCGGCGCCCAGGGTGGGGGCGCCCGACCCGCGAGCCTACCCCGCCCTCGTGATACCCGCCCCCACTCCGCCCCATGCCCGCCCGCGAGGAAGCGCTGTCCCCTCCGGCCCCCACTCCCCCCGTCGAGCTT
>NZ_JAGPXV010000439.1:0-5081 GCF_018070405.1 Micromonospora sp. D75 | reverse complement strand
CGACAGGCACCACGTCGCCCGGCCCGACCACGAGGCGGTCCCCCACCTCGACGCGGTCCAGCGGCACCACCTCGATCCCGCCGTCCGGGGTCCGCCGCCGCGCCTGCCGGGGCGCGCGTTCCAGCAGCGCCCGCAGGTCACGGGTGGCGCGGCGCTGGGCGTACTCCTCCAGCGCCCGCCCGGTCGCGACCATCACCGCGATCACGGCGCCGGCCAGGAACTCCCGCACCAGCAGCGCGCCGAGCAGCGCCAGCACCGCGATGACGTCCACGCCGAACTGCCGCAGCCAGAGCTGGCGCAGCGTGGTCCAGGCGGCCGGGACGAGCGCGACCACCGTGACCGCCGCCCAGACCAGCCGGGCGGCGTCGTGCGCGCCCACGAACCACAGCGCCGCCCCGGCCAGCACGGCCGCGGTGAGCAGCACCAGCGGCGCCCACTCGGCCCACGCCCACCGCCGGGCACGGGCCGGCTGCTCGGGTACGCACTCGCGTGGTTCGCTTCCCACGTGTGGATCGTCTCAGCCGGACGTGGGGCGGGCGGGCCGACACGGGTAATCCGGGGGATGGAACGGCGTCCCCACCCGGGCGTGGGGCACGATGGGGAAAACAGGAAAGGTCGTGACGATGAGCCACGAGACGCCGGCCGGCGATCGCCCGTTGACCACCGCGCTCGCGGAGGCCGCCGGAATGGCCGGCCATGCTCCCTCGGTGCACAACACGCAGCCGTGGCACTGGACTGTCCTGCCCGACGCGCTGGAGCTGCGGGTGGTACGCGAACGGCACCTCAGCGCCATGGACCCGGAGGGTCACCTGCTGGTGGTGAGCTGCGGCGCCGCGCTGCACCACGCCCGGGTGGCGCTGGCCGCCGAGGGCTGGACCCCGGTGGTGGAGCGGCTGCCCGACCCGGCCGAGCCCGACCTGCTGGCCCGGATCACCAGCCTGAAGCACACCGGCGCCGACCCCGACGCCATGCGCGTCGTGCAGTGCATGCAGGTCCGGCACACCGACCGGCGGCCGGTCAGCGACGAGCCGATCCCGACCGCCGCGCTCGGTGACATCGACCGGGCCGCCACCCGCGAAGGCGTGAACCTGCAACTGCTCGACGACACCCAGAAGATCCAGCTCGCCGCCGCCGCCCAGCAGGCCGCCGCCGTCGAGGCGGACAGCCCGGAACTGCGCGAGGAACTGGCGTACTGGACCAGCCGGGCCGGCACCGGCACCGGGCTGCCGCCGGAGGTGCTGCCCGAGCAGGCCCCCCAGACGACCGTTCCGGCCCGCGACTTCGGCCGCGCCGGATCGCTGCCGATCGGCCCCGGCCACGACAAGACCGCCGTGTACGGGATCCTCTGGGGCGCCGACGACGAGCTGATGAGCTGGCTGCGCGCCGGTGAGGCGCTTTCCGCCGCCTGGCTCACCGCCACCCGGCACGGGGTGTCGCTGGTGCCGCTGTCCGGCGTGGTGGAGGTCGAAGGCACCCGCGAGGTGCTGCGCCAGATGCTCGCCGGCCTGGGGTTCCCGTACATCAGCATGCGGCTGGGTGTGGCCGACCCGAACCACGCCGGCCCGCCGCACACCCCCCGGCTGGACGTCACCCAGACCGTCGACACCTCGGCGGTCCGCGACCGGCTCACCTGACCGGTCTCGATCAGGGCGGCCGCCGGGCGATACCATCGCCCGGTGGCCGCCGCACCCCAGCCCCAGCACGAGCACGTCGCGCCGTCGCTCGGGCTGACCCCGCTGTCCCGCGTCCGCCTGGACGAACTGCTCCAGGAGATGCTCGACCGCGTCGGCGAGGTGGTGACCAGCCGCGAGCGGCTCCGGGCGCTGCTGGACGCCGTCGTCGGCATCGGTTCCGACCTCGACCTGCGCAGCACGCTGCAGCGGATCGTGCAGTCGGCGTGCGAGCTGGCCGGCGCCCGCTACGGCGCGCTGGGCGTGATCGGCCCCGACCGGATGCTGCACGACTTCATCGTCCACGGCATCAGCCCCGAGCTGCACGCGAAGATCGGCGAGCTGCCGCACGGCCGCGGCGTGCTGGGCCTGCTCATCGACGAGCCGAAGCCGGTACGCATGCCGGACATCACCAAGCACCCCAACTCGTACGGCTTCCCGCCGCACCACCCGCCGATGCACAGCTTCCTCGGCGTGCCGGTGCGCATCCGCGACCACGTCTGGGGCAACCTCTACCTGGCCGAGAAGCAGGGCGCCGCCGAGTTCACCGAGGACGACGAGGAGATCGTGGTGGCGCTGGCCGCCGCGGCCGGCGTGGCGATCGAGAACGCCCGCCTCTACGCGCTGGCGCACCGGCGCGAACGCTGGCTCGCCGCCGCCGCCGAGATCACCTCGGTGCTGCTCGGCGAGGTACGCCGCACCGACGCGCTGACCCTGGTGGCCCGCCGCGCCCGCGAGGTCGCCGAGGCCGAGCTGGCCTTGGTGCTGCTCTACGACGAGGACGAGGCGCAGTTCACCGTCGAGGTGGTCGACGGCGCCGACCCGGTCACCCGGGAACTGGTCGGCGCGGTGCTGCCGGCCGCCGAGACCAGCTTCGCCGCGTCGGTCACGTCGGGCCGCCACGACCAGGTGGAGAACCTCGCCGCCGCGGCGCCCTGGCCCCGGCCCGTGGTCGCCGGCCCGGCCGTGGTCTCCCCGCTCGCCGCCGCCGACACGCTGCACGGCGTCCTGGTGATCGGCTACCGGCCCGACCACGGTCCCGCCGCCGACGACGACCTCGCGCTGCTCGCCAGCTTCGCCGGGCAGGCCGCGCTGGCCATGGAACGGGCCCGCGGGCAGGAGGAGCGGGAACTGCTGGTGGTCCTGGAAGACCGCGAACGCATCGCCCGTGACCTGCACGATGTGGTCATCCAGCGCCTGTTCGCCACCGGCCTGCAACTGCAGAGCGGCGCGATGAACGCCCGCCCCGAGGCCGCCAAGCGGATCAACCAGGCGGTCGACGACCTGGACGCCACCATCCGCGACATCCGCCGCACCATCTTCGAGCTGCGTACCCCGATGAGCGCGGCGCTGCGCACCGAGATCCGCGAGGCCATCGAGGTGGCCGCCGAGTCGCTCGGCTACCGGCCCGACCTGGAACTGGTCGGCCCGATCGACAGCGCCGTGCCGGACGAGCTACGCGGAGAACTCACCGCCGTGCTGCGCGAGGCGCTGTCCAACGCGGTACGCCACGCGCAGGCCGACCGGGTGTCGGTGCGCGTACGCGTCGACTCCGGCCGGGTCGAGATCACCGTCACCGACGACGGAATCGGCTGCGACCCGGAGGCGGCCCGCAGCGGCCTGGTCAACCTGCGGGAGCGGGCCGAGCGGCTGGGCGGCGAGTTCACGCTGCGCCGGGCCGAGCCGCGCGGCACCGAGCTGCGCTGGAGCGTCCCGCTCGACTGAGGCGGCGTCAGGTGTTCTTGCCGAGCAGCCGCGTCGCCAGCACCGCCGCCTGCGTACGCCGCTCCAGGCCGAGCTTCGCCAGCACGCTGGAGACGTAGTTCTTCACCGTCTTCTCGGCCAGGAACATCTTCCCGGCGATCTCCCGGTTGGTGAGCCCCTCCGCCACGTACTCCAGGATCCGCCGCTCCTGCTCGGTGAGCGACTTCAACTCCCGGGGCTGCTCCACGCCGCTGCGGATGCGCTCCAGCACGCGGGTGGTGATCGCCGGGTCGAGCAGCGACTGCCCCGCCGCCACCCGGCGGACCGCGTCCACCAGGTCGGTGCCGCGGATCTGCTTGAGCACGTACCCGGCGGCGCCCGCCATGATCGCCGCGAACAGCGCCTCGTCGTCCTCGTACGAGGTGAGGATCAGCCCCTTGATCGAGGAGTCCACGGCGCGGACGTCCCGGCACACGTCGATGCCGTTGCCGTCGGGCAGCCGGGCGTCGAGGATCGCCACGTCGGGGCGCAGCGCGGGGATGCGGCGCGCCGCCTCCTGGGCCAGGCCGGACTCGCCGACCACCTCGATGTCGCCGCTGCTCTGCAGCAGGTCGGCAAGGCCACGACGGACGACCTCGTGGTCGTCGAGCAGGAACACCCGGATCATCAGTCCTTTCTACCCGCTTTCCCGCCTCAGTAGCACGGGTCGAAAGTCCCGTCCTGCACGCGCCGGCCGGGACCGACGGCCGGGCCCAGGTGGGGACCTCCGGCCCTGCTCAGGCCGCTGCCCGCTGACGCACCGTAGTGGTGTACCGGACGGGGGAGCCGGCGCCGCACGAGAGGGAGCACCACCATGACGACCGAATACACCACCGCGGACCGGCGGGCCGCGGTCGCCGACGCGGTCCGGGCGCCGTCGCTGCACAACACCCAGCCGTGGCGGTTCCGGGTGGTCGACGGCGGCATCGAGGTGTCCGTCGACCCGCTGCGCGGCCTGCCCGCCACCGACCCGACCGGCTGGGGCGCGCGCATGGCGGCCGGCGCGGCGCTGTTCAACCTGCGGCTCGCGCTCGCCGTGGCGGGCACCCCGGCCACGGTGCGGCTGCGCCCGTACCCCTCCGACCCGGACGTCGTGGCCCGGCTCGTGCCGGACGTGCCGCGCCGCCCCACCCCGACCGAGCAGAGCCTGTACGGGGCGATCAGCCGCCGGTTCAGCAACCGCGCGCCGTTCTGGCCCGACCCGGTGCCCGCCGAGGCCCGCTGGCGGCTCGGCGAGGCGGCCCGGGCCGAGCAGTGCTGGCTGGAGCTGGTGATCGGCACCAGCGCGGTGAACGCCGTCGCCGAGGTAGCCCGCAGCGCCCACCGGGTGCTGGAGCGCGACCCCGCGTACGTGGCCGAGCGGATGGAGTGGATCCGCTCCGAGCCGGCCGCAGACGGTGTGCCCGCCGTCGCCGGCGGACCGCAGAGCGAGCCGCAGGACCTGCTGCCCCAGCGCGGCTTCGGCGGCCGCAACCGCGCCCCCGGCCGGGACTTCGAGCCGGAGCCGCTGGTCGCAGTGCTCGGCTCGGCCGGCAACACCTCCGCCGACCAGATCCTCGCCGGGCAGGCGTTGCAGCGGGTGCTGCTCACCGCCACCGACGCCGGGCTCAGCGCGTCGATGCTGTCCCAGCCGATCGAGGTGCCGGCCGCGCGGGAGGCGCTGCGGAT
>NZ_JAGPXV010000438.1:0-5091 GCF_018070405.1 Micromonospora sp. D75 | reverse complement strand
ATGATCCAGTGCCCGCCCCAGGGGATCACGAAGAGCACGCTCGTGGCGGTACGCAGGATCAGGCCGGTCTCGCCGACGATCGCCGAGCGGGGCACCACCAGGTGCACTCCCTTGGAGGCCCGGACCCGCAGCTTCGGGCGGAGCCCGACGTCGTTGAGCATCCGCGACATGTCGTCGCTCCACACGCCGGTGGCGGCGATCACGGTGCGCGCGCGTACCTCGAACTCGGCGTCCGGCGAGCCGGCCGGCGCCTCCAGGTCGCGTACCCGCACGCCGGTGACCTCGCGGGCCTGGCGGGTCAGGCCGACCGCGCGGGCGCTGGTCACCACCGTCGCGCCGAGGCTCGCCGCGGTACGCGCCAGCGTCACCACGAGACGGGCGTCGTCGACCTGACCGTCGTAGTAGCGGATCGCGCCGGCCAGCTTGTCCGGACGCAGGCTCGGGAAGATCCGGCGCGTGCCCTCGCGGCTCAGGTGCCGGTGCAGCGGCATCCCCCGCCCGCCGCCGAACACCCCGGCGAACGCGTCGTACGCGGCCACGCCGAGCCCGTAGTAGGAGCGGCGGAAGAACCGCCGGGGCAGGTCCCGCGCGCCGCCCTCGGCGGGCAGCGGAACCAGGATCGGCACCGGACGGACCAGGTGCGGGGCGAGCCGGGTGGCGAGCAGTCCGCGTTCGGTCAGCGCCTCGTGGACCAGGTGGAACTCCAGCTGCTCCAGGTAGCGCAGGCCGCCGTGGATCAGCTTGCTGGACCGGCTGGAGGTGCCGGCGGCGTAGTCGCGCGCCTCCACCAGGGCGACCTTCAGCCCGCGGGACGCGGCGTCGAGCGCGGCGCCCGCTCCGGTCACCCCGCCGCCGATGACCAGGACGTCGAACCGCTCGGCCCGAAGGCGGCGCAGGTCGTCGGCGCGGCGCTCGGCGGAGAGCTGGCCGGCCACGGATCGGGACACGTTGGGGTCGCGCACCCGTCCACGGTAACCGTCCGGGGCGCGCGGCGACACGGCCCGGCCGTACCGTGATGACCATGCTGACCGGCCCGCCGTTCGCGCCCGTACCGCCGCCGCCACCGCGTGAGACCGGGCCGTGGCCGGTCGTCGCGGCCGTGCTCACCGGGTTCTGGGTCGTGCTGGTGACCGTTCCGGGTCAGGTCGGCGGCTGGCTCGTCGAGCAGGTCATGCTGGTCATGGGCCTGGGCCGGGCGGTGGCGGTCTGGCCGGTGGTGGCGGTGGTCACCGTGCTGCTGGCCGGGGCGCCCTCGCTGGCGCTGGCGCTGGCGCCCCGCTCCCCCGCGCTGCGGGCGACCGGCCGCGCCTGGACCGCCGCCGTGGTCGCGCTGGGCGCGACGACGCTGCTGCGGACGGTGCCGCCGGTGCACCACGAGGCGTACCTGGCCGCGCTGGCGGTGACCGCCGCGGTGCTCGCGTTCGTCGCCGCCCGGCTGGCCCGCGTGCGTCCGCCCGCCGCCGTGGACGCGGTCCCGGAGGGCCGCTTCGGGACGGTGCCGCTGCTGGCGGTCGCGGCCGGGCTGGCGTCGCTGCTGCCCTGGGCGTGGGTGGGCGCGCTGGGCGGGGCGCTGGAGACGGTGCTCGCCGGGTTGGCCGCCGCCGCGCTCGGCACGCTCGCCGGGGCGCTGCTCGGCGCCCGGTTCTGGGCCGCGTTCGGGCCGGGTCCGGCCCGGTTGGTGCTGGTCGGCGGCCTGGTCGCGGGCGTCGCGTTGACGCCGCTCGCGGCCGCCGCCGGGCAGTCCGGCGTACAACTGCCGGCGCTGTTCCTGCTGCCGCCGCTCGGTTTCGTGCTGGCCGCGCTGGAGGCGGCGGCCCGGCACTCGCGCCGCCCGGCCGGACCGGCGCCGGTGCGCTGGCTGATCGGGCTGGCGCTGCTGGGGCCGCTGGCCTTCACCGACCCGGACGAGATCACCCTCCTGCTCGCCACCACCCGGGACACGCCGTTCTGGGTCGCCGTGGGCACCGGCGTCGCGTTCGCCGTCGCGGTCCTGCTCGCCCTCGGGTACGGCGTGCTGCTCGCCCGGTCCCCCGCCCGCGCGCCCCGGCGCGGTCCGGCCGCGCTCGCCGCCGCCGCGCTGCTCGTCGCCGTCGCCGTGGTGTACGTGGTCCCCGGCCAGCCGGGTCTGCACGGCGAGCGGCTGCTCGTGGTGCTGCGCGAGCAGGCCGACCTGACCGGGTTGCCGGCCGGGACGCCGGGACGGGCCGGGCGGGACGCCCGGGCGACCGAGGTCTACCGGCGGCTGGTCGCCACCGCCGACCGCACCCAGCGCGACCTGCGCCGCATGCTGACCGACATGCGGCTGAAGCCGACACCGTACTACCTGGTCAACGCGATCGAGACGGACGGCGGCCCGGCGGTGCGGGCCTGGCTGTCCGGCCGGCCCGAGGTGGCCCGGGTGCTGGTCAGCCAGCGGCTGCGTCCGCTGCCCGCGCTCGCCCCGACGGCGCGCGGCGACGCCCCGGCGCCGACCGGACCGGCCTGGAACATCTCGCTGATCGGGGCGGACCGGGTCTGGTCGGAGCTGGGCGTCACCGGCTCCGGCGTGGTGGTGGGCAGCTCCGACTCCGGAGTGGACGGCCGGCACCCGGCGCTCGCCGGCGGCTTCCGGGGTGGCGACGACTCCTGGTACGACCCGTGGGAGGACCGCCGCGCCCCGGCCGACCGGGGTGGCCACGGCACCCACACGCTGGGCAGCGCGGTGGGCCGGGACGGCATCGGCGTGGCGCCCGGCGCGAGCTGGGTCGGCTGCGTCAACCTGGACCGCAACCTGGGCAGCCCGGCACGCTACCTCGACTGTCTCCAGTTCATGCTGGCCCCGTTCCCGCCGGGCGGGAACCCGCTGACCGACGGCCGTCCGGCGCGCGCCCCGGACGTGCTCACCAACTCGTGGGGCTGCCCGCCGCTGGAGGGCTGCGATCCGGGGGCGCTGCGCCCGGCGACCGCGGCGCTGACCGCGGCCGGCATCCTGGTGGTGGCCGCCGCAGGCAACACCGGCCCGTCCTGCGGCTCGATCGTGGACCCGCCGGCGCCGTACCCGGACGTGCTGACCGTCGGGGCGGTGGACCGGCAGCGCCGCGTCACCGACTTCTCCAGCCGTGGTCCCGCGCCGGACGGGGTGGCCAAGCCGGACCTGGTCGCCCCGGGCGCGGCTGTGCTCTCCGCGATGCCCGGCGGCGGGTACGCGACGCTGGACGGCACCTCGATGGCCACGCCGCAGGTGGCGGGCGTGGTGGCGCTGATGTGGTCGGCGAACCCCGCGCTGGTCGGGGACGTGGAACGGACCCGGGCCATCCTGCGCGACACCGCGCAGCCGGTCCCGCGGCCCGCCGAGGCCTGCGGCGGACCGCGGGACGTCTCCGGCGCCGGGCTGGTCGACGCGTACGCGCTGTCGTACGAGGTGGGGCGCTGCAAGCCGGACCCGGGCATCTTCCTGCGCGCCTGCGGGATGCTCGGCGTCGACCCGGAGCGCACGCTCATGGTGGGCGATACCCCGGCCGACGCGGGCGCGGTCGCGGCCGGGTGCGGGGTGCTGGTGCTGCCGTGCGCCGACGCCGGCCGCCCGAACGGGCTCGGCGCGGTGCTCGACCTGGCCGGGGTCGGCTGAGCGCACACCCCGCCAGCGGCGCGAACCCGTCCCGGCGCACCGGCTACGGTCAGGGGCATGACCGGTGTCCACCCCTTGCCGCCGCGTGCGCCGGGCCGGCTCGGCGGCGTCGCGCTGGTGCTCGGCGGGGCGCTGTCGGTGCAGTTCGGCTCCGCGCTGGCGGCGCTGCTGTTCCCGCGTACCGGGGTGGCCGGGGCGGTGACGCTGCGGCTGACCATCGGCGCGCTGGTGATGCTCGTGGTGTGCCGCCCCCGGGTGCGCGGGTACGGGCGCCGGGACTGGGTCGCAGTGGTCGCGTTCGGGCTGGCCCTGGCCGGCATGAACTCGATCTTCTACCAGGCGATCGAGCGGATCCCGCTCGGTCCGGCGGTGACGCTGGAGGTGCTCGGCCCGCTGGCGCTGTCGGTGTTCGGCGCGCGCCGGGCGGCGGCCTGGTTCTGGGCCGCGCTGGCGCTGGGCGGGGTGGCGCTGCTCGGGCAGGGCGGGTTCGACCGGCTCGACCCGGTCGGCGCGGCGCTGGCGCTGACGGCGGGCGCGATGTGGGCCGCGTACATCGTCTGCTCGGCGCGGATCGGCGCGCGGTTCCCAGGCGCCGACGGGTTGGCCCTCTCGCTGACCTTCGCCGCTGCGCTCACGCTGCCGTTCGGGCTGGCCGACGGCGGCGGCCGCCTCGCCGACCCGGTGGTGCTGGGGCTCGGTACCGGGCTGGCGCTGCTCGCCTCCGTGCTGCCGTACAGCCTGGAGCTGGCGGCGCTGCGGCGGCTGCCCACCGCGACGTTCGCGGTCATGATGAGCCTCGGCCCGGCGATCGCCGCGGTGGCCGGCTGGCTGGTGCTCGGCCAGGCGCTGCACCCGGTCGAGGTGCTCGCGATCGGGCTGGTGGTCGCCGCGAGCGCCGGCGCGGTCCGCGCCGCCGCCCCGTCCACCGCGCCGCCGCCCGTTCCCGGCCCACCGGACGCCGAGGGCGTGGCGGCGGTCAGCGCAGCAGCCGCAGCGCCGCCGGCACGGCCGTGACGGTCACCGGCAGGTCGAGGGAGCGTTCCCCGTCGGCGTACGAGGTGATCCCCTCGGCGGCCAGCTCCACCGTCCGCGCCCGGTAGACGCGCGCCAGCGGGTGCGTGACATGGGTGCCCCGGTAGATCTGCGGCTTGACCCGCATCAGCGTGCGCCTGTCGAACCGCCCGCCCACCACCACGTCCAGCAGGCCGTCGTGCGGGTCGGCGTCCGGGCAGATCCGCATGCCGCCGCCGTAGCTGGCCGTGTTTCCCACCGCGACCAGCACCGCGTCGACCTCCTGCGCCACCCCGTCGAGAACCAGCCGGTAGCGGCGTGGCCGCAGCCGGGCCAGCGCGACCACTATCGCCAGGTCGTACCGGCGCGGGCCGCGCGGCCAGCGCATCGGGTTGGCGCGTTAGTTGACGATCGCGTCGAAGCCCGCCGCGAGCACCGCGCCGAACCAGCGGTCGGCCTCGCCGGGCCGGGAC
>NZ_JAGPXV010000437.1:0-5116 GCF_018070405.1 Micromonospora sp. D75 | reverse complement strand
GGAGACCAGCTCGGGCGCGGCCACCGCGGCGAAGAAGATGACCAGCCAGCTCATCGCGTCGGCGAACTGGGCGTACGTCATCACCACCTCGCCGATCTGGCTGCGCACCGCGGTGACCCCGGCGGCCACCACGGTCACCACGGAGACGACCAGCCACGGGAAGATCTTCGCCTTGGCACTGCGGCCCAGCCCGAAGACGGTACGCACGCCGTGCAGGTAGAGCGCGCCGAAGACCTGCCGGCGGCCGAGCCGCGGGCCGGTGTAGCGCTGGTAGCCGATGTCGTGGATGACCCCGGTCGCGTCAGACATGGCTGGGCTCCCTCGCGGCGAAGAGTTCGGCCACCCGGTGCCGCCGCTGGTCCAGCCGGTGCAGCGGCAGGTCCAGCTCGGCGACCGCGCCGAGGATCTGGTCGTAGGTGGCGTCGTCGGCGAGCGGGACGAGCAGCAGCCGCCCGTCGCGGGTCACCGGCAGGTCGAGCGCGGCGAGCCGGGCGGCCAGGTCGTCGGTGCCCTCGCTCACCTCGACGGCGAGCACGTCGGTGGCGGTGGTCATGGCGGACACCCGGTCGGCGCGCAGCAGCCGGCCGCCGTCGATGGCGACGAGCGTGTCGCAGATCCGCTCCACCTCGCCGAGCAGGTGCGAGCAGACCACCACCGAGATGCCGAACTCGGTGCCGATCCGGTGGATCAGCGCGAGCATGGCGTCCCGGCCGGCCGGGTCGAGGCCGTTCGTCGGCTCGTCGAGCAGCAGCAGATCGGGATCGTGTACGAGCGCCTGGGCGAGCTTGACCCGCTGCTTCATGCCGGTGGAGTAGCCACCGACGGCCCGGTGCCGCTCCTCGTGCAGGCCGACGTGGCGCAGCGCCTCGGAGGCCCGTTCCCGGGCGACGGTGCGCGGCAGTCCGCTGATCCGGCCCAGGTGGGTGACCAGCTCGGCGGCGGACAGGTCGGGCGGGAGGGCGTCGTGCTCGGGCATGTATCCGACCCGGGCGCGGACCGCGGCCGGGTCGGTGGTCGGGTCGAGGCCGAGCACCTGTACCCGGCCGCTGGTCGGCGGGAGCAGACCCAGCAGGATCTTGATCAGAGTGGACTTGCCGGCGCCGTTCGCGCCCACCAGCCCGATGATCCCCGGCTCGACCGATACGGTGAGGTCGGTCAACGCGGTGACCCGGCCTCCGTACGTCTTGGTCAGCGACTCGGTCGCGAGCAGTGTCACGCCGTTCAGCGTAGAACTCCGGGGCCGCGCCGGAGCCCGTCCTGACCCGGGCGATCCCCTGATCCCTCGGCTCCGGGCCCCCTAGGTGACCGACGGGGTAGCGGCGTCGCGGGGAAGCTGCCACCGTGTGAGGCGACTCGACGGGGGGCGTCATGAGCGACGGTACGGACCGGCCGGCGGTGAGCGTGGTGGTGCCCACGTACAACTGCGGGGCCCACCTCGATCCGCTCGTCGCGTCGCTGTCGCGGCAGGGGCTGCCGCCCGGCGGATACGAGGTGATCTTCGCCGACGACGGGTCGACCGACGGGACGCCGCAGCGCCTGGACGAGCTGGCCGCTGCCGACCCGCACGTGCGGGTGCTGCGCCTGCCGCACTCGGGCTGGCCGTCGCGCCCGCGCAACCAGGGGCTGGAGCAGGCACGCGGCGAGTACGTCTTCTTCGCCGACGACGACGACTGGTTCGGCGACGAGGCGCTGGCCCGCCTGCACTCCTGCGCCCGGGCACACGACGCGGACATCGTCGTCGGACGGATGATCGGGCACCGGCGGGGCGTACCGCGGGAGCTGTTCCGGGAGAACCGGTTCGACGCCACCCTGGCGAACGCGCCGCTGGCCGACAGCATGACCTGTCACAAGCTGTTCCGGCGGTCCTTCCTCGACCGGCACGGGCTGCGCTTCCCGGAGGGCCACCCGCGACGCCTGGAGGACCACCGGCTGATGGCGGCGGCCTATCTGCTCGCCGAACGGATCTGCGTGCTGGCCGACCACCCCTGCTACCACCACGCCCGCCGCGAGGACGCGGGCAACGTCACCGCCACCCGGATGGACCCGGCGGAGTACTACGCGGCGCTGCGGGCCGCGATGGACATCGTGGACGCCCACCGCCCACCGGCCGCGGCCCGCCTGCGGCTGCACCGGCGCTGGCTGCGCAAGGAGATGCTGAACCGGCTGCGCGGGCAGGCGCTGCTGAGCGCGCCGGAGCCCTGGGCCGGGCAGGTGGCGGACGAGGTGGGGCAGCTCGTGAAGGAGCGTGTCGCACCCGAGGCGATCGCCGGGGTGCCGCCGATGTACCAGGTGATCGCGCATCTCGCCGCGCAGGGGCGGATGGCCGACCTGCGCCGGCTGGCGGAGTGGGACGTGAGTGTCCGGGCGCACGCCGCCGTCGACCGGTGGCAGGTGGAGGGACGGACGCTGACCGTCGCCGTCTCCGCCCACCTGCGCGCCGGGGACGAGCCGCTGCGCTTCGACGACCGAGGGCTGCCGGTGCTCCCGGTGGCCGGGGCCGCGCCGGACGGTGTCGTGATGCGGGCCGGCGGGGCGAGGACCGACGTGGTGATCCGCCGCCGGGAGACCCGGGAGGAGTTCTTCCTGCCGGTCGACGCCACCACCGAGCCGGCCGCCGACGGCCGGGTCTGTCACCGCAGCACCGCCACCGTCGACTTCGCGGCGCTCGACGGCGGCCGGACCCGGGGCACCTGGGAGGTCCGGGCCCGGGTGATTCAGGCCGGGTGGGCGCTGGACGCGAACCTGCCGCTCGTGGTGCGCTGCGCGGCCGACGGCGGGCCGCCCCGGGTGGAGGATCCGCGCCGGCTCCGCGCCCGGATCCGGCGGGCGGTCCGGCGGATCCGGGATCGCGCGCTCGGCCGGACGGCGCGCGCCGGCAGCCGTTCGCACGATCGACCGGCGGCGGCCCGGCGGTAAGGATTCGAAGACCCCGGTTCGTCCTCGGCACGATCGCCGGAACGCGCGATTACCGGGAGGCCGGGTGGCGCTCTCGACCGATCGCCGGTGGGCTGCGAAACTGTGTGCCGGCCGGTGAGTTGGGGGTTCGATGAGCAACGGGTGGCTGCTGCCCGAGGACGTTCTGCGGGATGCGCCGTCGTACGCGCCCAGACCCGCTGAGCTGGCCGATCTCCAGTTGTTGCTGAGCGGGGCGTACGCGCCGCTCACCGGTTTCATGAGCCGGGCCGACCTGACCTCGCTGAGCCGGCGCGGCCGGCTGGCCGACGGCACCCCGTGGCCGGTGCCGGTGACGCTCCAGGTGCCGGCCGCGCTGGCCGACGGGCTCGACCCGGCGGACCCGGCCCGCCGGGCGGTGGTGCTCACCGACGGCGAGGGCGCGCCGGTCGCGGCGATGGACGTGACGGACGTCTGGCCGGGCCGCGAGGGCCTGGTGGGCGTCGGTGGCACGGTGCGCCGCCTGGGCGACGGCGGCCACGGACCGTTCCAGCGCCTGCGGCGCGGCCCCGACGAGGTACGCGGCCTGCTGCCGCCGGGCCGGGTGCTCGGGGTCTTCGCCGACCGTCCGCTGCACCGCCCGCAACTGGCGCAGATCGCGCACGCGGCCCGCACGCTCGGCGCGCACCTGCTGGTGCTGATCCCGGTGGGCGAGGGGTCGACCGGTGGCCTGCCGTCCGAGGCGCTGGTGCGTACCGTGTTCGCCGCCCGCGACCGGATGCCCCCGGCGACGCTGGTGGCGGTGCCGCTGGCCCGCCGGCGTGACGAGATCAGCGACGCGCTGCTGCGGGCCCGGGTCGCCGCCGCGTACGGCGTGACCCACCTGCTCTCCACCGAGGGCATGCTCTCCGGCGCCGGCCTGGGTGTGCTGGTGCCCCGCGAGCTGGCCTACGACAACCGGGACGGGCAGTGGCGCTGGCGGGAGGACATCCCGCCGCGCAACCGCCGGCTGGCGCTGAGCGTGGAGGAGATCGACGACCTGCTGGACCGGGGCTTCCCGCTGCCCGAGTGGCACACCCCGCCGGCGGTGGCGAAGGAACTGGTCCGGGCCCGCCCGCCGCGGCGGTACCGAGGACTGGTGATCTTCCTGACCGGGCTGTCCGGCTCGGGCAAGTCGACGATCGCCCGGGGCCTGGCCGACGTGCTCCGTGAGCAGGGCGACCGCTCGATCACGCTGCTCGACGGCGACGTGGTGCGGCGGGAGCTGTCCGCCGGGCTCGGGTTCAGCAAGTCCGACCGGGATCTCAACGTGCGCCGGATCGGCTGGGTGGCCGCCGAGATCGCCCGGCACCGCGGGGTCGGCATCTGCTGCCCGATCGCGCCGTACGCGGCGGCCCGCGCCACCGCGCGGGAGATGGCCGAGGCGGCCGGCGCGGGCTTCCTGCTGGTCCACGTGGCGACGCCGCTTGAGGTCTGTGAGCAGCGCGACCGCAAGGGCCTGTACGCCCGCGCCCGGGCCGGCCTGCTCACCGGGATGACCGGCATCGACGACCCGTACGAGGAGCCCACCGACGCCGATCTCGTGGTGGACACCTCGGACATCAGCGTCGAGGAGGCCATCGGGAAGGTGATGGAACACCTCACCGAGACCGGCTGGGTGGAGCCCCGCCTCCAGCCCGCCTGACCTTTCGGCCGCCGGACGCGTCCGGCCTGCGAGCACCTCGACCGCCGTCGTCCGGCCTTACGGACGACGGCGGTTTCGCATCGCCCCTCGTTGCGCGGTAGTGTTCGCCTTTGTTGGAACACGTTCGACCGCGTGAGCATCGCGGTCGTGACGCTCGGAGGTGGGCCGGAATGCTGGCGCGGCAGCGGCAGACGGCGATCCTGGAACGACTGCGTCTCGCCGGCGGCGTCCGGGTCACCGAACTGGCCGCCGAGTTCGGCGTGTCCGACATGACCATCCGCCGCGACCTGGACACGCTGCACGAGCAGGGCCTGCTCGCCAAGGTGCACGGCGGCGCGACGCCCGCCGGTCCCGGCTCGACCGACGAGCCCGGCTTCCGCGCCAAGGCCGACCGCCAGTCCGCCGAGAAGGCGGCGATCGCCGACCACGCCGCAGGGCTGGTCCGGCCCGGCGCCGCCATCGCGCTCTCCGCCGGCACCACCACCGCCGAGCTGGCCCGGCGACTTGTCGACGTGCCCGGCCTCACGGTGGTCACCAACT
>NZ_JAGPXV010000436.1:0-5147 GCF_018070405.1 Micromonospora sp. D75 | reverse complement strand
CGATGACGACGACGCCGGCTCCGGCGCGGCGACCGCCCTCGGGGTGGCCGGTCTGGTCGCCGGACTGGCCGGTCTGGTCCTCGGCGGTCTGGCGTTCGCGCGTACCCGGCGGGAGCCCGCGGCGAAGTCCTGAACGCGAGCGACGCACCGGCCCGGCGGAACGATCCGCCGGGCCGGTCGCCGTCCCGGCCGGGTGCCGCCGATATCCGGCGATCGGCCGACCCGCGTCGGTAAGGTCTGGCGGGTAGTTGGCTACCGAGAGGGACGACGCGAATGCGTTTCGCACGCACGATCGCCGGCATGGTGCTGCTGGCGCTGGGGGTTCCGGCCCTGCTGGCCGGCGCCGGCCTCTGGCTCGCGGCCGGGCACGCCGACCCGGACGGCGGTTTCGGCGCCCGGTTCGAGCCGGTCCGCACGCCCGCCCGCGTGGTGCTGGTGACCGACGTGGACGCGCTGCTGCGCACCGACCTGCCGGTGGCGCGCACCGGGCAGGCCCGGCTGCACCTCACCGCGCGGGACGACCACGGCCCGGTCTTCCTCGGCCTCGCCCCGGCCGACGAGGTGCGGCGGTGGCTGGCCGACGTCCCGCACAGCACCGTGCGCCGCGTCGCTGTCACCCGGGGCCCGCTTCCGGTCGATCTCGACCCGGCCACCGCCGGCGACGGCGTCGCCGTGCCGCTGGCCCAGCCCTTCTGGGTACGCGAGGGCATCGGCTCGCTGGAGTGGAGCCCGGCCGAGCTGGGTGGCCGGTCGTTGAGCCTGGTCGTGATGCGCGTGGACGGCGCCGACGGGCTCGATCTGCGGATGCGGGGCGAGCTGCGGGCCGGCTGGTTCCCCGGGCTGGCGTGGGCGCTGCTGACCGGCGGGACGCTGCTGGTGGTCCTCGCCGTGGTGGTGCTCCTGCGGCCGCTGCGGCCGCGTGAGGTGGTCTTCGTGGTCGAGCCGGACCAGGTGCCGGTGCTGGCCGGGCGCCTCGGCGTCACCTCGCTGAGTGGGCTGGGCCGGCAGCCGGGTCCGGCGTCGCGGCCCGAACGGCATCTGGTGGCGGTGGGCTCGGGCACCCACGGGCGGACCCGCGCGGCGATCGCCCCGCCGCCCGGCCGCTGCCCGGACGACCAGGACTGACCGGAAGAACCGAACGGCCCTCCGCGCTGCCGACGCGGAGGGCCGTCCTCACCGGGGGATCGGTGCTACCTGGGAGAAATCTGAGGTAGTTGAGACCAGATTAGCGCTGATCGCCGTTTGTTGCGAGGTGTGTCCGTTCAGTCCGTGTTATCTGAGGTTCGTCCCGGTGGTGGCGGATCGGGAGCGCCACCAGCAACAGCAGGCTGAGCAGCACGTACACGTTGCGCACGACGAAGTCGACCGGGTCGTCCGTGTGCACGATGGCGGTGCCCCAGTCCTGGAACGTCACCAGGCCGTACACGATCGGCAGGCCGACCACGGCGGCCAGCGCGAACAGCCCGCCCCGGCGGCGCGCCCCGGCGGGCGTCGCCGGATCGGCGTCCAGCGCCGCGTCGACGAGCACCACCACGGCGGGGATGAACCAGTAGAGGTGGTGGATCCAGGTGATCGGGCTGACCAGCCCGCCCACCAGGCCGGTCACTGTGAGCCCCACCAGCGCGTCCCCGGCGCGCGCCGCCCGCGCCGCGCGCCACAGGCCGAACGCGGCCACCGCCAGCGCGAGCAGCAGCCACAGCAGCCGGTCCGCCTCGGCCGACGCGGACAGGCGGCTGAGCAGCCCGAACAGCGACTGGTTGCCGGTGTAGTCGGTGCGGCCCACCCGGTCGGTGGCCCACAGCTCGTGGGTCCAGAACCGCCACGAGTCACCGGGCGCGACCGCCGCCGCCAGCAACGTGGCCGCCGCCGCGGTCGCCGCCGCCACCGCCGCCGCCCGCCACTTGCGGGCGACCAGCAGGTAGAGGACGAAGATGCCGGGGAAGAGCTTGAGCGCCGCGGCCAGTCCCACGCCCACGCCGGCCCAGCGTCGCCCCTGGGGTACGGCGAACAGCAGGTCGGCCAGGATCAGCACCACCAGCAGCATGTTGATCTGCCCGAGCGTGAGCGTCTCCCGGGTGCTCTCCACCGCCAGCACCAGCAGCACGGCGACCGTCAGCCCGAACCCGCGCGGCAGGTCGTGCCGCCGCAGCACCGGCAGCACCAGCCAGCGGGTCGTCACCACCACGGCGGCCACGGTCAGCACCACGAACGTGGCGACCGCGACGCCGAGCCGCAGATAGCCGAACGGCAGCAGCAGCAGCGCCGCGAACGGCGGATAGGTGAAGTAGAGCGCGCCCTGCACCCGGTCCGGCTGGACGTAGTCGTAGAGCGGATGCCCGGCCGCCCACCAGTCCATCGCCGACATGTAGATCTTCTGGTCGTAGTAGTCGTGGCGCAGGTTGGGCAGGTAGAGCGCCGGCAGGATCGCGACCAGCGCCAGCACCGCTACGACCCGCCGGACCGTACGCGCGCCCACGTCGCCGCGGGCGACGGCGGGTGGGGCGGCGGGTTCGGCTGGCACGCAGGAAACCCTAGCGGTCCACGTCGGCCACCGTGCCGAGGCGCGGGCGGGTCGGCGGCGCGTAGTCTGTTCCGGTGGCTGATCTTCTCGTCTGGATCGACTGTGAGATGACCGGGCTGGACCTGCGGCGGGACGCGCTGATCGAGGTCGCGGCGCTGGTCACCGATCCCGATCTCAACGTGCTCGGTGACGGCGTCGACGTGGTGATCCACGCCGACGACGAGGTGCTCGACGGCATGCCGGAGATCGTGCGCAGCATGCACGCCAAGTCCGGGCTCACCGAGGAGGTACGCCGCTCCACGGTCACCCTGGCCGAGGCCGAGGACATGGTGCTCGACTACGTGACCAGCTACGTGAAGGACCCACGTACCGCGCCGCTGTGCGGCAACTCGATCGCCACCGACCGGGGCTTCCTGGCCCGCGACATGACCCGGCTCGACGCCCACCTGCACTACCGGATGATCGACGTGTCGTCGATCAAGGAGCTGTGCCGGCGCTGGTACCCGCGGGTGTACTTCGGGCAGCCGCAGAAGGGCCTGGCCCACCGGGCGCTCGCCGACATCCGGGAGAGCATCCGCGAGCTGGAGTACTACCGGCGGACCGTGTTCGTGCCGCTGCCGGGCCCGGACGTCGAGGCCGCGAAGGCGATCGCCGCCCAGCTCTGACGCCCGCGCCGAACCCGGTGGACGGGGTCGGCCGGAGTGTGGCTATTATTAGTCCGCGCACCGCCCGGGCAACCGCAAGCGGCGAGCATGGTGGCTGTAGCTCAGTTGGCAGAGCACCGGGTTGTGGTCCCGGTTGTCGTGGGTTCAATTCCCATCAGTCACCCCGATAGTGGATCTGCTCCACTGCCTGATCACGCCCCCTCCTTCGAGGGGGCGTGAGTCGTTTCAGGGGCACCGCAGGGGAGTCGTGGCCCCGCCAGTGCGCGTCTCCCCTGCGGAAGGCGTTCGAACTCCGGCTGGAAATCGACGCGATGTGCTTCCTGCCCGGAGAAGCACGCCTACACTGGGGTGGTACATAGAGCCGATCAGTCCGCGGATGTGGTCGGAAGTCGGGCCGAGGACTCCCGGGGCAGACCGGGACCTCGGCCCCGCGCATGTTCCAGTCAGTGCAGCTCGATCTCGGACACTCTCAGTGTGGGCGTCAGCGGAGCGAGCAGCTGGACCGCTGCAGTCATGGACGCCACGGCCGGGATCATCTTGCGCCGTTCGCCGTCGGTCGCGTCCCGGTAGTGAACGCGGGCCCGGGGCGTCGGAGCCAGCCTGGCAGCGTCGAACCTGACCATTTCGACCTCGCCGGTCTGTATCACCGCCGCTGCGAGCACGTAGATGCCGCTGCGGTCGGGCCGCTGACGCATCGACTCGTCGAGCCAGGCCGCGCTGCTCATCTGACCACCTCAACGACCGGCTGACGGAAGGTCCATGGCGCGCCCGGCCCTGAGGGGAACGAGCGCGGTCCCGACAAGACATGGCCTGTGTGTCTCCTCACGACGAAGCCCCCTCCTTCCGGAGGGGGCTTCGTCGTGAGCGGGGTTCAGGGGGTCGGCTCGACGCTCGGCGTACCGGCGTCCGGCGTGGTGTCGGGGTCCGGGGTGTCGGCGGCCGGCGGCTCGTACGGCAGGGCGCTGCCCTTGACGTACTCCTCCCAGCTCATGTTCCAGTCGGTCCAGCCGTTGCCGTTCTGGAGCTTGCGCTCGGTGCCCTTCACCGTGATCGGGTCACCGATGCGGGTGTTGGCGAACAGCCAGTTGCCTTCCTTCATCGAGACGTTGACGCAGCCGTGCGACACGTTCGACCGGCCCTGCACGCCCTCGGACCAGGGCGCGGCGTGGATGAACTCGCCGCCCCAGGTGAGCCGCTGGGCGTAGTCGATCTCGGTGCGGTAGCCCTCCTCCGGGCCCAGCTCCTGCATGGTGTCGAAGACCGTGTGCCGGAGCTTCTCCATCACCACCATCGTGCCGCTGGACGAGGGGGTGCTCTTCTTGCCGAGGCTCACCGGGATGGTCTTGACCACCTTGCCGTCGCGGGTGACTGTCATCCGCTTGGTGCGGTTGTCGACCGTCATCACGAACGACGGACCGATCTTGACGTCGACGGTGAGGTCGGACCGGCCGTACCAGCCGCCGCCGAGCGGCAGCCCGCCCGCCTGCACCTTGTAGCTGACGGTGCTGTTCGGCTTCCAGAACGTCTTGGGCCGGTAGCGCACCTCGGTCGGGCTCACCCAGTGCCAGATGCCCTCCTGGGCCGGCTTGGCGGTGACGATCATCCGGCGCTGCACGTCGTCGCGGTAGTCCTCCGGGATGGCCCGGCCGAACTTCACGATCAGCGGCATGGCCACGCCGACGACCTGGTTGTCGCCGAGGAAGCTGGTGACCCGGACCTGCTTGGCCGGCTTCGCCATGGTGGTGAACGTGCTGGTGGCGGTCGCGGGCTTGCCGTCGTCGCCGGTCGCCGTCACGGTCGCGGTGTACGTCTGCCCGTACTCCAGGGCGCCGGCCGGCAGCCAGCTCTTGCCGTCCGCGGCGACCGCGCCGTCGACGGCCTTGCCGGTGGAGTCCTTCACCTCGACCGTTGTCTCCTGCGCCTCGGTCGTGGTGAAGACGATGGCGGTGGAGGCGGGCACG
>NZ_JAGPXV010000435.1:0-5154 GCF_018070405.1 Micromonospora sp. D75 | reverse complement strand
CGTCGGCGAGCAACGGCCCGCGCCAGAGAGCCAGCGCCCGGTCGAGCGACCGCACCCGCTCGGCGGGATCGGCGGCTCGCCCGGCACTCCGGACCAGTTCGGCGAACTCGTCGACGTCGACCCGGTGCCTGTCCTCCTCGACCACGTAGCCCTCGCCCCGGGTGCTGATCCGCACTCCGTACGCGTGGAGCGAGCCCCGCAGCCGCCCGACGTACGTCTGCACCACGCCCCGAGCGGCGGCCGGCGGCCGGCCGTTCCAGAGCAGGTCGATGAGGCGGTCGGTCGGCACCACGCGCCCCACGTCGAGCAGCAGCATCCCGAGCAGGCATCGCTCCTGGCGTCGGCTGCCGACCTCGACCGGCCGACCGTCGTGGCGGGCCTCGAACGGCCCGAGCAGGCGGAACTCCATACCGAACAGGACCGGTCGATCCGGGCCGGAGGTTGCCGTGCGGCGGTGATCGCATGGTCAGCCGTCCGGTCGTCCGGTCCGCCCGCTCGGAACGGCTCCGCACAGTGCGGTCAGCCCGTGGTGAGCCGGCCCGGCGATCCTGACCGCCCTGACCACCGACGAGATGGAGAGCGGACATGCGTTTCAGGATGAGCGTCGCGGTGGCGGCGGTTGTGGCAGTGGTTGTCGCGGCGCTACCCGGCTCGGCGACCGCCGCGCCGGACCGGCACCACGGCGTCGGCGCCTGGGAGCCGGCCCCGCAGGCGCCATTCGAGTTGTCCGCCGGCGCGCGATGCGAGTTCGCGGTACGCGTGGAGCCGATCGTGGACGAGGTGCGCAAGTTGACGCTCGCCACGTATCCGGACGGCGCACCGAAGCGGGAACTGTTCACCGGCGCCCTGATCAACCGGGTGACGAACCTGGAGACCGGCGCCACGTCCACCGCCGACGCGAGCGGCACCTCGCTCGTCGACTACCGCACCGACGGCTCGATGACCTGGTACGTGACCGGGCCGGTGCTGCTCGGCTTCCGGGAGAACGCCGGCACGCTGCCGAAGGGGCTGTGGATCGTCGACGGCCAGTTCCGGGTGGAGTTCTCTCCCACCTACGACAAGACCATCACGATGCTCCACGGCACGACCCACAACGTCTGCACCGACGTCGACTGATCGGGTGACGCGGTGACCGGCGTCCCCCGGTCACCGCGTCAGTCGGCCGGGGCCTCGTAGACCAGGGCCACCGCGATCCCGGCCAGCCCTTCCCCACGCCCGGTGAAGCCGAGGCCGTCGGTGGTGGCGGCGGACACGGTCACCGGCGCGCCGACCGCCTCGGAGAGCACCCGCTGCGCTTCCTCCCGGCGCGGCCCGATCTTGGGGCGGTTGCCGACGACCTGCACCGACACGTTGCCGATCTGGAAGCCCGCCGCCCGTACCCGGCGCGCGCTCTCGGTCAGCAGCGCCACCCCGGAGGCACCGGCCCACTCCGGCTGGTCCACCCCGAAGTTCGCGCCCAGGTCACCCAGGCCGGCGGCGGAGAGCAGCGCGTTGCAGGCGGCGTGCGCCGCCACGTCGGCGTCGGAGTGACCGGCCAGGCCGTCCTGGTCCGGCCAGTGCAGGCCCGCGACCCAGCAGGGCCGCCCGGCCGCGAACGCGTGCACGTCGGTGCCGACGGCCACCCGAGGAACGATCATGACCAGAGGGTACGCGCTGCGCCTTGACGGCCGCCCGGGCTGTGGTTAGCTTGGTTTCTGTACGCCCCAGTGTCGCCTCTGCCTCGCGCATGCGCCTGGGGCTCTTTCTTGCCGTCGGCGTGCCGGACAATCCGCCGCGATCGTCACGCTTAGCATCCAGTCCGTGACGCCACACCCCCATGCGCGAACCGTGCATCACTGGATCTCCCTCGGCAGGTTCCATCCCTATCTGGCTGCCGCCGGTGGCGACGAGAGCAAGGCCTGTGAGCTTTACGAGTGGAGCGTCGCCCTGACGGGCGCGTCGTTCGAGGCGTTCCACTACGTCGAGGTCGTCACCCGCAACGCGATAGATCGGGAGATGAGGGTGCACCTCAACGAGCCGGGCCGCGGTATCCCATGGTTCCTTCTGACGGTCAGCGGTAAGCGCCAGGTGCAGGATGGAATCGATCGAAACGTCTCCGAGGTCCGCGCGCGCTTGCGTCGAGAGCACTCCCAGAAGGAAACCCGCGACCAAATCATCGCGGGCTTGAGCTTCGGCTTCTGGGTCTCGATGTTGGGTTCGGAGCACGAGCAACTCTGGCGGGAGGCCCTGCACCGCGCCTTCCCTTACTCGTCCGGCAAGCGCCACGATGTCGCCAGCGCCATGAATGCCCTCCGGGTGTTCCGCAATCGGCTGGCTCATCATGATTCGCTTCTCGCCACCGACGTGCCGTTCCGCCTCAGCCAGATGATCGATGTCGTCGCGTGGGCGGACCCGGACGCCGCCCGCTGGCTCAGGAGGATCGAGCGGGTGACCGAGGTGCACCGACTGCGCCCAGCCGCCCGCAACGACACCGTGGTGGTCCCCGCCAGGAACGCATGGGGGCTCTATCAGTCGACGCGAGCGTACGTCTGCCAGGCGGGCAGATCATTTCAACCTGTGGATCATCTGGCCTTCTACTCTCAGCGCCAGATCCTTCCAGAGGTGCCCAAGATTCTCTTTCGGCTCGACAACGTCGATTGGACAGTCGGTGAGGTGAACCGGCTCCGAGCGACGGGCGAACGGCGCGACGCCCTCCTCGCCGACATCATCGAGGTCAGCCGCAAGCAGGGGTGGACCGAAGGGCGCTATCAGGTATTCGGCCTCACCGCGCCAGGTTCGGCTGGCCACCTGACGCTACCGACGCCCATCCCGCATCACAGCCGAGGCAGAGGTAGCGCCTTCACCCAGGGTCAGCGGTATGTCGTCCGAGACCGCCTGCGCCGGGCTCGATCCACCGCCGACCTGTGAGGAGTACGTCAGACGCCGGTGGACAGCAGGTGTTCGGCCAGGGACAGGTCGAACGGGCGGGTGATCTTCAGGGCCAGCTCGGAGCCGGGTACGCAGGTGACCGCGATCCCCTGCTTCTCGACCAGCCCGGCGTCGTCGGTGAGCGCGTCACCCGCCGACGAGTGGGCCGCGAGCAGCACCGAGCGGCGGAAGCCCTGCGGCGTCTGGACCGCCCGCAACGCGGACCGGTCGACGGTGCCGAGCACCCGCTCGGCCGCGTCGACCTCCTTGACGGTGTCGACCACCGGCAGCACCGGGATCACCGCGTCGTGCCCGTCGCGGACCGCCGCCGCCACCGACTCGACCAGGCCCGGCGGGGTGAGCGCACGGGCGGCGTCGTGCACCAGGACGATCTCCGGACCGGCGGGTACCGCTGCGAGAGCCGCCGCCACCGACGCCTGACGCTCGGCGCCACCGGGCACCACTGTCACCGGCGCCACGGGCGCCAGCATCGCGCGTACCGCCTCGACCTCGGTGGCCGGTGCGGCCACCACGATCGTGTGCACAGAGGGCGCGGCGGCGACCCGGCGGACGGCGTGCACGAGCAGTGGTTCACCGGCGAGCGGGCGGAGCGCCTTGGGGGCGCCGGGTCCGAGGCGTACGCCGGCACCGGCCGCAGGAACGAGGACCGCGACGTCACCGCGCGGATTGAGCTGCGCGGTCACGTCGCGGTCCTCGGATTCGTTCGCTGCGGGGTGGGTAGAGGCAGAGGTGTGGATCAGGCCTCGGTCAGCACCTTGTCGAGCAGCGTCTCGGCCTCGTCCTTGGTGCTCTTCTCGGCCAGCGCGACCTCGCCGACGAGAATGTCACGAGCCTTGGCGAGCATCCGCTTCTCGCCCGCCGACAGGCCCCGCTCCCGCTCCCGGCGCCACAGGTCGCGGACGACCTCGGCCACCTTCAGCGGGTTACCGGAGGCCAGCTTCTCCAGATTCGCCTTGTAACGCCGCGACCAGTTGGTCGGCTCCTCGGTGTGTGGTGCACGGAGCACGTCGAAGACCTTGCCCAGGCCCTCTTCGCCAACCACCTCGCGCACACCCACGATCTCGGCGTTCTCGGCGGGAACCCGGACCGTCAGGTCACCCTGTGCGACCCTCAGGACGAGGTATTGCTTGGGCTCGCCCTTGATGACCCGAGTCTCGATTGCCTCGATGAGTGCGGCCCCGTGGTGGGGGTAAACAACGGTCTCGCCGACACTGAAAACCATAGGTTCGAAACCCCTTTCGCTGTGTCTAGGGTAACACGCTCAGGCACCGATGTCTCACCGCTGTCCTGACCGTTGGCGCAGCTCAGGGGCCCTGTGAGAGGTATTTCTTCAGCTTGACAGGCGGCCAAACCGATGGTTTCGACACGCTCCGTGAGGATCACGTGACAACCCGGTAAGGGGTGACGGGAGCGTCCAGATCTAGGGCAATGCGCTCCTTCCATGGTAGCTCCGCAAGTCCGTCCGCGCCCAGGTGTGGCGTTACGGCGGCCGGTGCGGGACGCTGGGAGAGGACGCGACGTCCGCTCACCGAGACGTTCCTGGGGGTCCGATGGGCGTGCCTGACGCTGACGGCCAGGGGCCGCCGGACGGGCTCCCCGGCCTGCCCCCGGAGTGGGGCCGCGTGGTCGTCCCGGACGACGCCTCGGCGCTCGCCGACGAGGCCCGGCAGGTCCGCCGGGAGCTACGGCGGGCACGAACGGCCGCCGGCCGGCGCACCGGCTCGCTCCGCCTCGGACTACCGGCGCTGATCCTGCTCGTATCGGTGCTGATCACACTCGCCGGCCTCGCGGCGGTCACCTGGCCACGCACCACCCGGTCCGGCGCACCGACAGTGCTCCCCCACGGCGGCGGCGCAGCGCCGCAACCGGTCGGCCCGCTTCCCGCGCTGGACCTGGTCGGCGCAGACGACGTGCCGGTGCCGCTGCGCAGCATGCTGCCCGCCATGATCATCCTGACCGACGCCTGCGCCTGCGCCGAGCAGGTCACCGCGGCGGCCGGAGCCGCCCCGCCCGGCGTCACGGTGGTCACCGTGACCGCGGGCCGGCGGGCCGGCTCGGCGAGCGTCCCGGGGGTACGCCCACTCGGCGACCCGGCCGGCGGGCTGCGCTCCTACCTGCACCTGTCCGCCCAGCCCGGCATCGCCCCGGCGCTGCTGGTGGACCGGCAGGGCGCGCTGGTGCGGGTGGTGCCGGAGCTGGGCCCGCTGTCGGACTACCGGGCCGACC
>NZ_JAGPXV010000434.1:0-5159 GCF_018070405.1 Micromonospora sp. D75 | reverse complement strand
GCACTCGCAGCCGGGCGGCTTCTCCCCCGGCACCGCCGACCGCGTCCGTACCGCAGGCGGTGGCCGGGCCTTCGTCAAGGCGGTCAGCCCGGCGCAGAACGACCGCAGTCCCCACCTGCACCGCGCCGAGGCCCGGATCGCCGCCGCCCTGCCCCCGGACGCGCCCGCGCCCCGGCTGCTCGGCAGCTACGACGACGGCCACTGGATCGCGCTCGTCTTCACCGACGTCGAGGGCCGGCACCCGGCTACCCCGTGGCGTACCGGTGAGCTGGCCGCCGTGCTGTCCACGCTGGAGGCGATGGCGGCGACGCTCACCCCGGCGCCCGCCGCCGCCGGAACCACCACCGCCGCCGAACACCTCGCGTACGACTTCGGCGGCTGGCGGCGCCTCGCCGCCGACCCGCCGGCCGACCTCGACCCGTGGGCCCGGTCCCACCTGCCCGAGCTGTGCGCCGCCGCCGACCGGGGCCTGGCCGCGCTCGCCGGTGACACGCTCTGCCACGTCGACGTCCGCGCGGACAACCTGCTGCTCGGCCCGGACGGATCGGTCACCGTGGTCGCCTGGCCGTGGGCCTGTCGCGGGCCGGCCTGGCTGGACACCCTGTTCACCGTCGTCAACGTCCAGGTGTACGGCGGACACGACCCGGACGCGCTGCTGGCCGCCCAGCCGCTGACCGCCGATGTGGACCCGGCCGACCTGACCGGCGTGCTGGCCGGCCTCACCGGCTTCTTCCTCGACGGCGCCCGCCAGCCCCCACCCCCCGGCATCCCCACGGTCCGAGCGTTCCAGCGCCAACAGGGCGAGGCTCTCCTCCCTTGGCTGACCCACCGCCTGACCCCCTGACCCGCCGCCGGGCGCGTGCCGCCGTCGATCTTGGAGTTGTGGCGCCTCACAAGGCTCACCAAAGCGACATCCCAGGCGCCACAACTCCAAGATCAGCGAAGCGCCGAGGCGCGGGTGAGGGTGCCGAGGGGGTCGGCGAACAACGGGGTGAAGCCCCGTTCGGCGGCGCCGATCAAGGTGGCGTCGTAGCCGAGCGCGGACACCCGCAGGCGGGCCTTGTCGCGGGAGATGGGCAGCACGTTGGCGGCGATCCGGCCGCGGACGTGGGCGGCGCAGACCGGAAAGACCTCGCTGAGCGTGCCCCCGAAGATCACCACGCCGGGGTTGAACAGATTGATCACGTTCGCCACGCCGATGCCCAGCCAGTCACCGATGTGCCGCAGCGCGTCCCGGGCGGCCGGCTCGCCCCGCGACGCGGCGGCCACCACGGCCCGTACCGCCTCGCGGCCCTTCTCCCCCGCCGGGCGGCCGGCGGCGTCGAGCAGCGCCCGCTCACCGACCTCGGCCTCCAGGCACCCGCGCGAGCCGCAGCCGCAGGGCCTCCCCTGGTACGGGTTCACGAGCATGTGCCCGACCTCGGAGGCGTACCCGCCGTCGCCGTCGAGCAGCTCACCGCCGACGATGATCCCGCCGCCGACGCCCACGTCACCGTGCAGGTAGACGACGTTCTGCACGCCGACTCCGGCGCCCCGCTGGTGCTCCGCCAGCGCGCCCAGGTGCGCCTCGTTGCCGACCAGGACCGGCAGGCCCAGGTCCAGCCGCCCGGCCAGCTCGGCGCCGAACGCCTGGTCCACCCACCCCATGTCCGGTCCGAAGCGGACCATGCCGTCGCCGGGCCGGATCATCCCGCAGTACGACGCGCCGACGCCCACGCACACCGACCCGGCCGGCGCGGCGTGGTGCAGCGCCCGCCCGAAGTCGGCGAGCACCGAGACCACCGAGTCGAGGTCGGCCCCGGCCCGTGGCCGTTCCGCCTCCAGGCGGGCCGACACCACGCCGCCGAGCCCGACACGGGCGGCCACGAGCCGGTCCACGGCGATGTCGAAGGCGAGAACGTAGAAGGTGTCCGAGGCCGGGCGGACCACAAGCGACGGTCGTCCCGCCCGTCCGCTGCCGCCGGCCGCCACCTCCCGGACCAGACCGGCCGACGCCAGTTCCGCGGTGAGCGCCATGACCGTGCTGCGGTTGACGCCCATCCACTCGGCCAGCTCGACGCGGGTGACCGGGCCGGTCAGGTGGACGCGCCGAAGCAACGCGCCGAGGTTGGCTCTGCGGCCGTCCCCCTGCGCATGCCGGTCCGCGACCAGGCCCTTCCGCATCGACCACTCCGTCAGACGGCGACTGGCTTGTGACCCGAGAATAGTTGCCGCGCATCGACGGGTGCCAGCGCCCGCCTCCGGGGACGGCTGCCTCAACCATCGCGGGCCCGACCGGCGCGCCGCGGGCAGCGGTGACGAAGCGGGTGCCTCCCTCGGCCGGGGAGGCACCCGTGCGCCGCCGGGTTACTCCGCTTCGCGGACCGGGCTCTGCGGCACCACCATCACCGGCCGGTGGGCACGGTGCAGGGTGGCCATGGCGACACTGCCGAGCAGGATCTTGCGCATCGCCGTCCGTCCGCGCGAGCCGACCACCACCGCGCTCGCCTTGTGCTCGGTGGCGACGGCGGAGAGCGCCTCGGCCACCGCGCGTCCCTGGGCGCCGCGTCCGGCGCTGACCCGCACGACGGTGACCGAACCGCCGGCCGTGTCCGGGGTGGGCGTCTCCCCCTCGTCGCCGTCGACGGCGACCAGGACGACGTCCCGCTCGGGGAAGAGACGCCGGGTGGAGTCGAGCGCCGCCTCGGCGCCGGCGGAGGCGTCCCAGCCGACCACCACCGGGCCGGCGGCGAGCGCGTCGTGCTCGTCGGTGAGCAGCGGGTGCGGCACCACCAGGACGGGCCGCGGGCTGTAGTGCACGGCCATGTCCGAGACGCTGCCGAGCACGGCCCGGGCGCCGCCCAGACCGCGCGAGCCGAGCAGCAGCACGTCGGTCTGCTTCTCGTCGGCCAGCTCGGCGAGCCGGAGCCCCTCACCGCCGTAGCTGCGGCACACGAGCGGCTCGGCGTCCCAGCCGGCGGCGCGGGCCAGCATCACGCCGACGGAGGTGAGCCGGTCGGCTTCCCGGCCGCCCTCGCGCTCGATCGCCTCCACGAACGCGTTGATGTTGCGCTTGCCGGTCCAGAGCCGCTTGCGCAGCTCCTCGCTGGCGAACGGAGGCGTCCACAGATGCCCGATCCACGCGTGCGCGCCGGGGAACAGCAACGCGCCCGCCTCGATGGCGGCGCTCGCGGCCGGAGACCCGTCGTAACCCACCATCACTTGCCTGCCGTGCACGTCGCTCACCGCACCGAACCTCTCCTGCCGACGACATCTCACAAGATCGTATCCGCGGTCCGACCGGGTCCGCGCCGGATCATCCGCCACGAACCCATCGGTACGCTGGGCGGATGAGCACCCCGGACCTGTCGTACCTGCTCGACCACACCAGTCATGTGCTGCGCACCCGGGTGGCGGCGGCCCTGGCCGAGATCGGGCTGACCGCGCGGATGCACTGCGTGCTCGCGCACGCGCTGCCCGAGGAGCGTACGCAGATCCAGCTCGCCGAGATGGGCGACATGGACAAGACGACGATGGTGGTGACGGTGGACGCGCTGGAGCAGGCCGGGCTGGCGGTGCGGCGTCCGTCGCGTACCGACCGGCGGGCCCGGATCATCGCGGTCACCGAGGAGGGCGCCCGGGTGGCCGCGCGCAGCCAGGAGATCGTCGACCGGGTGCACGCCGAGGCGCTGGCGAGCCTGCCGGAGGACGAGCGGGCGGTCTTCCTGCGCGCGCTGGAGCGCCTGGCCGCCGGCCATTTGGCCACGCCGGTGCAGAGCCCGAAGCCGGCCCGCCGGGCTCGCCAATAGTCCCTCAATAGATTGTCCGTAACGGAACTATCCGTTACGGTCCATCCTGTCGCACCTCTCGACAGGAGGACTCCATGTCCGCTCCCCGCTCGCGGCGGCTCGCCCTCGGCGTGCTCGCCACCAGCGCCCTGATGACCATCCTCGACGGCAGCATCGTCACCGTGGCGATGCCGGCCATCCAGCGCGAACTGCGCTTCTCCCCGGCCGGCCTGAGCTGGGTGGTGAACGCGTACCTGATCGCGTTCGGCAGCCTGCTCCTGCTCGCCGGCCGCCTGGGCGACCTGGTCGGACGCCGGGCGATGTTCCTCGGCGGCACCGCGCTGTTCACCGCCGCCTCGGTGCTGGCCGGGGTGGCGGCGAACAGCGCCACGCTCGTCGCGGCCCGTTTCCTCCAGGGTGTCGGCAGCGCGGCGGCGGTCGCGGTGAGCCTCGGCATCCTGGTCACGCTCTTTCCCGACGCCGCCGAGCGGGGCCGGGCGATCGCCGTGTTCGCCTTCACCGGCGCGGCCGGGGCGGCCATCGGCCAGGTCGCCGGCGGCCTGCTCACCGACGCGCTGGGCTGGCACTGGATCTTCCTGATCAACCTGCCGATCGGCCTGGCCACGATCGCGCTCGCGGTCCGTACGCTGCCCGCCGACCGGGGCCTGGGCCTGGCCGCCGGGGCCGACGTGGCGGGCGCGCTGCTGGTCACCGCCGGACTGGTGCTCGGCATCTACACGGTGGTCACGATCGAGCGGTACGGGGCGACGTCGGCGCGTACGCTCGGCCTCGGCGCGCTCGCCGTCGCGCTGGTCGCCGGGTTCGTCGTCCGGCAGGCGACCGCACGCCGCCCGCTCATGCCGCTGCGGATCCTGCGCTCGCGCGGCGTGGCGGTGGCGAACGTGGTCCAGATCCTCACCGTGGCGTCGACGTTCGCGTTCCAGGTGCTCGTCACGCTCTACCTCCAGCAGGTGCTCGGCTACGACGCCACAGGCACCGGGCTGGCCCTGCTCCCGGCGGCAGTCGTCATCGGCGCGGTGTCGCTGGGCGTCTCCGCCCGGCTCAACGCCCGGTTCGGCGAGCGGGCGGTGCTGCTGGCCGGGCTCGTCCTGCTCGTCGCCATGTTCGTGCTGCTGGCCCGCGTACCGGTGGACGGCCGCTACCTGCCCGACGTGCTCCCGGTGATGTTGCTCGCCGGCGGGTTCGGGCTGGTGCTGCCGGCGCTGACCGCGCTCGGCATGTCCGCCGCCCGCCCCGACGACGCCGGTCTCGCCTCCGGGCTGTTCAACACCACCCAGCAGCTCGGCATGGCGTTCGGCGTAGCGGTGCTGTCCACGCTGGCCGCCGCCCGTACCGCGGACCGGGTCGCGCTCGGCGACGACCGGGCCGCGG
>NZ_JAGPXV010000433.1:0-5160 GCF_018070405.1 Micromonospora sp. D75 | reverse complement strand
GGCCCCGCGTCGACCGGCCCGGCCGACCCGACCCGCCGGACCGGGTGGCCCGGGGGACGCCGGGACAACCACTGGTCGCACCCGGAGAAACGGACCGCGCCGGTCGCCGGTTACGGCTGGGACGGCGGCGAAATCACCAAGAGTGATCGGCCTGCGTGGGGCGTCGGGCACGCGACAGCGCCCGGCGGTGGCGCCGGTGAGGAAACGGGACGGTGGCTGCCGGTCAGGAGTGGAAGCCGTCGGGCAGCAGACGGGCCAGGGCCCGTACCGCGCGGTACTGGAGGGCCTTGATGGCGCCCTCGTTCTTGCCCATGGCACGGGCCGTCTCGGCCACCGAGAAGCCCTGGAGGAACCGCAGCACGATGCACTCCTGCTGCTCCGGGTTGAGCTGCTTGACGGCGGTGAGCAGGGCGACGTTGGTGATGTGCTCCACCACCGCCGCCTCCGGGCTGCCCTCCGGACCGCGGTCCTCCCGGTCGGCGTCGAGGACGTCGCCGGTGGTCACCTCCAGCCGGTAGCGCCCCGACTTGAAGTGGTCGGCGACCAGGTTGCGGGCGATGGTGACCAGCCAGGCGCCGAGGTCGCGCCCCTGCCAGGTGAAGCTGCCGATCCGCTTGAGCGCGCGCAGGAACGTGTCGGAGGTGAGGTCCTCGGCGAGCTGGCGGTTGCCGACCCGGAAGTAGACGAACCGGAAGACGGTGTCGACGTACCTGTCGTAGATCAGGCCGAACGCCTCGGACTCGCCGGCCTGCGCGCGTTCGACGAGCGTCCACACCTCGGTGGCCGGGTCGGACGGGTCGGGGCGGCTGGGGAATCCGGTGGCGGGCGTGGCGGCCGGCACGGCGGGCAGGACGGCGGTGTCGCCTGTGGTCACCGCCGGCAGGATCGCGGTCTCCGCGGCGGACGGCTCCGCGCCGGTGGCCGCGTCACCGCGCCGGGCCTGCGCCGGCATGGTCGGGCGGGCCGGGCTGCCGAGGCGGCCGGCCGCGGGTTTCGCGTTGCCGCCGGGCGTCGCGGGACGCGCCGGCGCCTCGTTCGTGTGGTGCGCGCGGCTGCGTACGCGCCGCCCCTCGCCGCGTACCGCGAGCTGGCTCTCGGTGCTGCGTGGAGGCGGGTCCGCGCGCTCGTTGAGCGGGTTGCGCTGGGTCGGGCCGGTGACGCCGGCCGGCCGTTCGGCGTAACCGAAGGTGGTCACCGCGCCTCCCCGGTCCGAGTGGGCAGCGACCGCACCGGGCGCCACTGTGGTGCCGGGGGACCGGGTGGAACCCGGCCGGGCGCGGCCGGGTCGGGACGTGCCGACGGGCGGCAGATCCCCTTGAGGTGCTGGTCCAATGCGCTGACGGGCACGGGGGCCTCCTCGGGCTGAGGGGTGTCGACTCACGGCAAATGGGGTGAGCCGACCCGAGTGATGATAGGGCCAACGTCACCCACGCGTGGCAAGTCCGTTACACAGAGCGGAAGTATTTCCCGCCGGATCGCACGAATGGCGGACCCGTTGTCCGTCGCGTGTGGTTGACTTTCGCGCCGGATCGTGGTCCGCAGTGGAAAGTCCTGGTCGGAGCAGATTTTCTTTCCGCTCGGCGTGTCGCGAGGGCGGCTCGCACGGGTCGCCCCGGGTCGCTCGGCTCGTGCCGCTGGAGATCGTTATCCCGCGCTCGGGAATCCCACCGTACTGCATTCCCAGTCCCGTGTGGCGGACCCGGTGCCGTGTCCGGGCATGGTCCGGCGGACGCCGCTGTGCCAGACTCAGCCACCGTGCAGGACGCCGCCGAAAGCTCCGCGCCGAACCTCGCCGACCGGCTCCGCCGGGCCGCCACCGAACGGGGCGACCGGGCCGCGCTGCGCTGGCGCGAGCGGACGCTCACCTGGTCCGAGCTGGACGACGCGGTCACCGCCACCGCCCGCGCGCTGCTCGCCGACGCGCCGCCGGCCGCCGGACCGGGACATCCGCCCCGGGTGGCTGTCGCGTTCGGCAACACCCCGGACTTCGTGGTCACCTACCTCGCCGCGCTCCGGGCCGGCCTGGTCGCCGTACCGGTCAACCCCGCGCTCACCGCCCGCGAGCTGCGGCACGTGCTCACCGACTCCGGCGCGACGGTGCTGGTCGGCGCCCCCGAGGTGACCGCCCGGGTGGACCGCACCGAGCTGCCCGGGCTGCGCGCCGTGCACACCGCGCCGCCGGTACGCGGCGACACCGGGCCGGACGGGTTCCCGGCCCGCGCCGGCGACGACCTCGCCGTCCTGCTCTACACCTCCGGCACCGAGGGACGGCCCAAGGGCGCGATGCTGTCGCACCGCGCGCTCGCCGCCAACCACGACCAGACCGACCGGATCGAGCCGCCGGTGGTCGGCCCCGACGACGTCGTGCTGCTCGCCCTTCCGCTGTTCCACGCGTACGGGCTGAACACGGTGCTCGGCGCCGTGGTGCGGCACGGCGCGACGGGTGTGCTCGTCGACGAGCCCGGCCCGTCCGGGGCGCTGGACGAGATCGCCCGGCACCGGGTCACGGTGCTCGTCGGCGTACCGTCGATGTTCCTGACCTGGGCCGAGGCGGAGCGTGACCCGGCCGCGGCGCTGGCCTCGGTGCGCGTCGCGGTGTGCGGCGCGGCGCCGCTGCCGCCGGCCGTCGGGGCGCGCTTCACCGAGCTGACCGGGCACCCGGTGCACGTCGGCTACGGGCTCACCGAGACCGCGCCGGTGCTCACGTCGACACTCGTCGGCGGCGAGCCGAAACCCGGCTCGATCGGCCGTCCGCTGCCCGGCGTCGAGCTGCGCCTGACCGGGGCCGACGGCGTCGAGCTGTGGCGCGACGGAGTGCCAGCCGACGCCCCCGACGAGGACGAGATGGACCTCTCCGACGAGCTGGCCGGCACCGACCCCGGGCAGATCATGGTACGCGGGGAGAACCTGTTCGCCGGTTACTGGCCGGACGGGCGGGGCGGGCCGGACCCGGACGGCTGGTGGGCCACCGGCGACGTCGCGTACGCCGACGGCGACGGCGACCTGTTCCTCGTCGACCGGCTCGGCGAGCTGATCCTGGTAAACGGCTTCAACGTCTACCCGCACGAGGTGGAGCTGGTGCTCCAGGCGCACCCCGGGGTGGCCGAGTCGGCGGTCCTCGGCGTGCCGCACCCGCGGACCGGCGAGACTGTGCGGGCGTACGTGGTCCGGGCGGCCGGTTCGCCGGTGACGGCTGACGAACTGCTCGCCCACTGCGCGCGTAACCTGGCCCGGTTCAAGTGCCCGACCGCCGTCGAGTTCGTCGACAGCCTGCCGTACTCGGCGATCGGGAAGGTGCGCAAGACCGAGCTGCGCCCGGCGCCCGTGGTGCCGTCGCCGGCGTCGCCGACCGAGATCCGCACGGAGGTATCCGATGTCCAGTGACCCGAGGCTCATCCTGATCACCCGGCCCGGCTGCCACCTGTGCGACGACGCGAAGGCCGCGCTCGACCGTGTGGTCGCGGTCACCGGCGACCGGTGGGTGGAGCGGGACGTCACCGGCGACCTGGAGATGGAGCGCGACTACGGCGACCGGCTGCCGGTGGTGCTGCTCGACGGCAAGGAACACGGGTACTGGCGGGTCGAGGAGGACCGGCTGCTGCGCGACCTGACCACGCCGCAGCTCTAGCCTTAGAGTGCTCGGGTGACGGGTATGCGACGCCACCTCGTGTGGGACTGGAACGGAACGCTCCTCGACGACCTCGACCTGGTGGTCCAGGCCACGAACGTGGCCTTCGCCAGCGCCGGCGGGCCGGCGGTCACCGCGGCCGAGCACCGGGTCCGGTTCCGGCGGCCGATCGCCGACTACTACGCCGAGATGCTCGGCCGGGCCGTGGACGCCGAGGCGTTCGGGACGCTGGACCGGGTCTTCCACGACGCCTACCGGGCCGGGCTGACCACCTGCGCCCTGGCCGCCGACGCCACCACCGCGATCGAGTCCTGGGAGGGCAGCCAGTCGCTGCTGTCCATGTGGTTCCACGACGAGCTGGTGCCGACGGTGCACACGTACGGGCTGACGCCGCACTTCCGCCGGGTGGACGGGCTGCGTGCCACAGTCGGCGGCGGGCACAAGGCCGAGTGGCTGGAGAAGCACCTGGCCGAGCTGGGGCTGGGCGGCCACGAGGTGGTGCTGATCGGCGACTCGCTCGACGACGCCGACGCGGCCGCCTCGGTCGGCGCCCGCTGCGTCCTCTACACCGGTGGCCTGTCCGACCCGGACCGGCTGCGCGGCAGCGGCCACCCGGCCGCCGACACGCTCACCGAGGCGGTGACGCTGGCCCGCACGCTCGCCTGACCCGGCCCGGTCAGGCGCGCAGGTGGGCCAGGACGGCCAGGACACGGCGGTGGTGCGTGGTCGCGTCCGGCGGCAGGTCGAGCTTGGTGAAGATGTTGCGGACGTGCTTCTCGACCGCGCCGTCGCTGACCACCAGCGCCCGGGCGATGGCGGTGTTCGAGCGGCCCTCGGCCATCAGCGCCAGCACCTCGCGCTCGCGCGGGGTCAGCGAGCCCAGCGGGTCGTCGCGCCGCCGCCGGACCAGCAACTGGCTGATCACCTCCGGGTCGAGCACGGTGCCGCCGGCGGCCACCCGGGCCAGGCCGTCCAGGAACTCGTCGATCGCGGCGACCCGGTCCTTGAGCAGGTAGCCGATGCCGCCGCCGGCCCCGCCCGCGGTGTCCAGCAGGTCGTCGGCGTACGACACCTCGACGTACTGGGACAGCACCAGGATCGGCGTACCCGGCACCCGGCGGCGGGCCTCCACCGCGGCGCGCAGTCCCTCGTCGGTGTGTGAGGGCGGCATCCGCACGTCCACCACCGAGACGTCGGGCCGGTGCGCCACCACCGCCTCGACCAGCGCGTCACCGTCACCGACGGCCGCCACCACCTCGTGCCCGTACTCGGTCAGCAGCCGGATCAGCCCCTCCCGGAGCAGTACGGCGTCGTCCGCGATCACCACCCGCATGGATCCGGTGTCTATCACGCCCCGACCCGGTGGTCCGGATCACCTCGGTAGTTCGGCGTGGACCCGGGTCGGGCCGCCGGCCGGGCTGGTCACCTCCAGCGTGCCGCCGGCCGCCCGGACCCGGTCGGCGATGCCGTTGAGCCCGTGGCCCTTGGCCAGGTGCGCGCCGCCGACGCCGTCGTCGGTGACAGTGATCTCC
>NZ_JAGPXV010000432.1:0-5161 GCF_018070405.1 Micromonospora sp. D75 | reverse complement strand
GCCGCCCTCCCGGCCGGGCAGGCCGTCGTCCCAGTGGTACCGGTAGACGACCGGCCCGCTGCGCAGCTCCGCCTCGATCTTGAGCACGGTGGAGAGGAAGCGCGGGTCGTCACCGGCGAGCAGCCCGGAGATGCCGATCCACAGCGACGAGGCGTCCATCTCCTCGTAGCCGTAGGCGACGCTGTACGCCTCGGCCTCCGGGTGCCAGCCGTGCTCCAGCACGTTCGAGGCGATCCGGTCGCGCAGCTCGACCCACTCGGGCCGGTCCTCGCCGCCGTGCCGCCGTACGACGTGCAGCGCCCGGTCCACAGTCATCCAGAGCATGACCTTGGAGAAGACGTGGTGCCGCGGGGGGAGGCGGGCCTCCCAGATGCCGTGGTCGGGCTCGTGCCAGCGGCGGCGTACCGCCTCGACCATGTTCTCCAGCACCCGCCACTCGTCGTCCCGGATCGAGCCCCGGGCGTCGGCGACGGCCGCGATCAGGTCCGCGACCGGGCCGAACACGTCGAGCTGGAGCTGGTGGTTGGCGAGGTTGCCGACCCGTACCGGCCGGGAGCCGGCGTAGCCGGGCAGCGTGTCGATGACCGCCTCGGCGCCCAGCTCGAAGCCGTCCACCGTGTAGAGCGGGTGCAGCCGCTCCGGGTGCCCGCCGGTGCGCTCGACCACGCCGTCGATCCAGCGCAGCAGACCTTCGGCCTCCTCGGTGGAGCCGAGGTCGACCAGCGCGCGGGCGGTCATCGCGGCGTCCCGGAGCCAGCAGTAGCGGTAGTCCCAGTTGCGGACACCGCCCAGCTCCTCGGGCAGCGACGTGGTGGCCGCGGCGAGGATCGAGCCGGTGGGCTCGTGGCAGAGCCCGCGCAGCGTCAGCGCGCTGCGGGCGACCAGGTCCCGGGCGGTGGCGGGCAGCCGCAGCGAGGCCACCCAGTCCTTCCAGGGCTGCTCGGCGGCGGCCTGCCGTTCGTGCACCGGCAGCCGGTGCGGCTCCAGGCTCTGGGTGCCGAAGCGCAGCTCCAGCACCACCTGGCCGCCGGCCGCCGACAGGTCGACCACCGCCTTCGCGGTCTCGTACCCGGCGTCGTTGGTGACCTCCCACTCGACGCCGGGGGAGTGCAGCGCGACCGGCTCGTTGGAGCCGAGCACCAGCAGGCCGTCGTCGAGCGGCTGGAGCTGCACCGCGACCTGGCCGAACTCGGGCCTCGGCGCGAACTCGACGCGGGCCCGCCCGGTGCCGCTGAGCACCCGGACCAGTGTGGAGTCGCCGCTGACCACGGCCGGGTCGTCCGGCGTGGTCTGCCGTACCGGTAGGTCGAGCCAGTCGGTCACGGTCAGGCCGGACCAGCGGGTCTCGACGGTCATCGTGTTGCTGCGGTAGCGCTGGCCGAGCGGGATGCCGCCGCGCTCCGGGCCGACCGTGAAGTGCCCGGCCGGGCTGCCGCCGACCAGGTCGGCGAAGATCGCCGCCGAGTCCGGCTTCGGGTGACACAGCCAGGTGATCTTCGCTTCCGGCGTGACGAGCGCGACGGTACGGCCGTTGGCGAGCATCGAGTGCCGCTCGATCGGCACCGCCCGCTCGCCGAACAGCCAGTGCCGCCGCGTCTCCAGCAGCAGCCCCAGTGCGCGGGCCGCCTCGATCGGCTCGGACACCCGGTAGTCGGCGCGGGTCTCGCCGGGGCCGATCTTGATGCCGACGTCCGGCCCGGTCAGGTTGCCGAACGCGTTCTCGTCGGTGACGTCGTCGCCGATGAACAGCACCGCGCTGGCGGCGAGTTGGGTCCGGAGCTGGTCGATCGCGGTGCCCTTGTTGGTGACCACCACCGACAGCTCGATGACTTCCTTGCCCTGGGTGACCGTCACGCCGTCCCAGGTCGCCGGCCCGTTGCGGACCGCCTCTACGGCCCGGGCGGCGGTGTGCGGGTCGACGCCGCGGGTGTGCACGGCGACGCTGGCGGGCTTGCGTTCCAGGCGGATGCCCGGATGCTCGGCGGCGATCTCCCGCAGCGCCTCGCGGAGCCGGTGCCGGACCGCGATCAGCTCGGGGGTGAGGCGCTCGACGAAGCCGATGTCGAACTCCGAGCCGTGGCTGCCGACGAGGTGCACCTCGCTGGGCAGCCGGGAGAGCGTGGCCAGGTCGCGCAGCGCGCGGCCGGAGACCACCGCGACGCTGGTCTGCGGCAGCGAGGCCAGAGCGCGTACCGCGGCCACCGACTCCGGCAGCGGAACGGCCTTGCTCGGGTCCTCGACGATCGGCGCGAGCGTGCCGTCGTAGTCGCAGGCGACCAGAAGCTGCGGAACCCGGGCGATGCGGCCGATCGCGGCACGCAGTTCGGGATCCAGCACGCCGCCGTGTGCGGCGGCGAGGGCGGGCGAGGTCACGCAGCCTCCGTATCTCCGACGCCGAGCTCGCTGAGGAACGACTTGGCCCAGTGGCCCACGTCGTGGCTGCGCAGATGGCGTTGCATGACGCGCATCCGGCGGCGGGCTTCGGGCTTTTCGACATGCACGGCCCGCAGCAACGCGTCCTTCACCGCGTCCGGGTCGTGCGGATTACACAGGAACGCCTGGCGCAGCTCGGTGGCAGCGCCGGCGAACTCACTGAGCACGAGCGCGCCGCCCTGGTCGGCGCGCGATGCGACGTACTCCTTGGCCACCAGATTCATTCCGTCTCGCAGCGGGGTCACCATCATGACGTCGGCCGCGACGTACATCGCGGCCAGTTCGGAGCGACTGTACGACTGATGCAGATAATGCACTGCAGGCACGCCGACCCGGCCGAATTCACCATTGATCCGGCCAACCTCGCGTTCCACCTTCACCCGAAGTGCCTGGTAGTGCTCCACACGCTCGCGGCTGGGCGTGGCGACCTGCACCATAACCGCGTCCGGAACTGTCAACTTTCCGTCAGCGAGGAGTTCGCGGAAGGCCTTCAGGCGGAGTTCGATGCCCTTGGTGTAGTCGAGCCGGTCGACGCCCAGGATGATCGTCTTCGGGTTGCCCAGCTCCTCGCGGATCTGCTTGGCGCGGGCCTGGATCGCCGGGTCCTCGGCCAGCCGCTCCATCTCCTTGGTGTCGATCGAGATGGGGAACGCGCCCGCCTTCACCTGCCGGCCGTCGACCTGGATCATCTGGCCCTCGTAGCGCAGGCCGAGCAGGTGCCGGGCCAGCCGGACGAAGTTCTGCGCCGCCAGCCGCTGCTGGAAACCGACAAGGTCCGCGCCGAGCAGGCCGCGCAGGATCTCGGTGCGGAACGGCATCTGCATGAACAGCTCGATCGGCGGGAACGGGATGTGCAGGAAGAAGCCGATCCGCAGGTCCGGCCGCAGCTCGCGGAGCATCGCCGGCACCAGCTGGAGCTGGTAGTCCTGGACCCAGACCGTGGCGCCCTCGGCCGCCACGTCGGCCGCGGCCTCCGCGAACCGGGCGTTCACCAACCGGTACGCCTCGCGCCAGCGGCGCTTGTACGCGGGTGTCTCCACGGCGTCGTGGTAGAGCGGCCAGATCGTCGCGTTCGACTGGCCCTCGTAGTAGCGCTCCAGCTCCTCGGCGCTCAACGGCACCGGGTGCAGGCGGATGCCCTCCAGGTCGAACGGCTCGGGCGCGGCGCCGGTGCCGCCGGCCCACCCCACCCAGGTGCCCTGGTGCTCGGCGAGCACCGGGTGCAGCGCGGTCACCAGCCCGCCCGGGCTGCGCCGCCACTGCCGCCCCTCGGGTGTGCTCACCTCGTCGACCGGCAGGCGGTTGGCCACTACGACAAAGGAGCTACGGACGGTCACGATCGGCCACCTCCGGGTACTGACGGGTCCACCGCGATGAGCGTACTGAGCGTAGCTGCGGCCTCTGTTCCCCCGTGCCGGAGTTACCTACCCGTCCCAGAACCGCCGAACCCACCGCGTGATCTTGTCGACACCGGTGGCTCAGAGGTCGATGATCGGCCACTCCTTCGGCAGCACCTCACCGAGCAGCTCCCGCCGGTCCGTCACGATCGGCACGAGCGGATTGGCGGCGGCCTCCATGGCCAGCTGCGCGAGATCCATCCGCCCGGTCATCCGCCGCGACCAGCCTCCGAGGTAGGCGCACATGTCAGGTTCCACGGGGGTGATCTGCACCTGCGGCAGGGCGGCCAGCAGTTCCAGAAGCTCCCACTGCGGAGCCGTGGCCTGCTGATTTGCATGCGCCAGGCAGAGGGCGGGCACCAGCACGTCACGCGCGTAGTCGGCGGCCTCGGCGATCCTCGCACCGACGTCCTTGGCGCCCGAGGCATAGGCCAGCAGCGCGGCCGTGTCGAGCGCCAGGCCGAACTGCGTCACCGCCGCGCCTTCGCCCTGGCCGCAAGGACCTCCGACTGGAGCCGGCTGGCCCGCTCACGAAGCTCGGGCGTGATACTCGCGGTGAGCTGCTGCATCTCCGCGTGGGCCCGGGCCACGTCCTCGTCGGTGATCGTGACACCGGCGCGAGCGAGCAGCACCCGCGTCTGCTCGCCGGCCATCTGCCGACGCACGGCGCGCGCTACGAAGGCGGACACGTTCGGCTCCTTGGCCAGCCGCTCCGCGACGTCGTCCGGCAGGCTCACGGCGATCTTCTTGGTCATACGCCAAGGCTATTCAGTCATACCCGCGCCGGCAAGGAGGCGCGCCGCCGTACCCCTGGGGTGGGGTGATGTGGGCGTGGCGGTCCGTACCTGTCAGGATTGACGGCGGCGTGCGTGCGGCCGGCTCCCGGCCGGCGGCGGCGGGCGGAGATCGACGCCCGCGCCCCGCACCCGACAAGCCCGCGAACGCAACCGACGGAGGTAGCCCGCACCGTGGCCCAGTTCATCTACGTCCTGGACAAGGCGCGCAAGGCGCACGGCGACAAGGTCGTGCTCGACAACGTGACGCTGAACTTCCTGCCGGGTGTCAAGATCGGGGTGGTCGGTCCGAACGGCGCCGGTAAGTCCAGCCTCCTCAAAATCATGGCAGGGCTGGACCGGCCGAGCAACGGCGAGGCCCGGCTCATGCCCGGCTACTCCGTCGGCATGCTCGCGCAGGAGCCGCCGCTCAACGAGGAGAAGACGGTCCTCGGCAACGTCGAGGAGGCGGTCGCCGAGACCAAGGCCAAGCTGGAGCGGTTCAACGCCATCGCCGAGCAGATGGCCACCGACTACTCCGACGAGCTGATGGAGGAG
>NZ_JAGPXV010000431.1:0-5161 GCF_018070405.1 Micromonospora sp. D75 | reverse complement strand
CCTTCGGGGCGCACCGCGAGCTGGGCGAGGCGGGCGTTCGCCTCGGCGATCTGCTTGTCCAGCGTGGCCAGTTCGGCCTGCACCTGGCTCGCGGCCGCAGCCGGGACGGCGGGCAGCGCGACACGCGGGCAGTTGACCGTCCGGGCCGGTCCGGCCGCGTTGCCGTTCTGGCCGCCGTTGTTCCCGTTCTGGCCCCCGGCGTTGCCGTTCTGACCGCCCGCGTTGCCGTTCTGGCCGCCGGCGTTCTGGCCGGCGCCGCCGTTGACGGCGCTCGGCACGCCCGGGGCGTTGAGCGAGCAGGCCGCCAGCGCGCCCAGGTCCGGGCGCGGCGCGCCGATCCGGTTGAACGCGATCTCGATGCGGTCGAGCACGGCGACGCGCTTGTTGCGCAGCGGGCCGAGGATGGCGTTGTCGATGAACGCCGGTCCGCCCTCGGGGCGTACCGCCTGCCGGGCCAGCCGCTCGTTCTGCCGGGCGATCTCCTGGTCCAGGTTGGCCAGTTCCCGCTCCACCTGGGCCGATGCCGCCGCCGGTACGGCCGGCAGCTTGTCGCGTACCGTCGGGCAGTTCACGGTCTGCGCGGCGGCGGTGGTGGCCGGGCGGTTGTTCTCGCCCGCCGACGCCAGTTGCAGCCCACCGGCGAACAACAGCGCCGCGAGGGCGCCCACCCCGCCGAGCTTCAGGACCGCGGTCTTGCGCGTACCCCTGGCCATGCACCTCTCCTCTGGTTGACCGGGAGGGTGCGGCGGCTGCCGCGCCGTCTCCACGGTGCGAAGTGACGACTGGAGGAATCGTGCTCGTGCCCGCTCCGGCATGGCGGTTCCGGCCGATGTTCCCGTCGGCAGTGGATACGGACGGCGGCGCGAGATCGTTCAGCGCACCCCCGGATGTTTGACCGCATCGACGTCCGTCGTTAGGCTGCGCTGAAAGCGCTTACTGCGCGGGAGACGTGAGCGTTCGGCATGACACGGACGTCCGGGCGACAAGGCCCGCCCCTGACACCGACCGGGCATCGGTGCCGGTAGCGGCGTGGGCACCGCACCACCACCCGGAGGAGACCATCATGATCAACCGACACCGTCGTACGGTGTTGTGGACATCGGCCGCGGCGACGGCGGCGCTCGCCGCGTCCGGCCTGGCCGTCGGCGCGACCGCCGCCCAGGCGGCCGCCGGCTGCCGCGTCGACTACGCCGTCACCGCGCAGTGGGGCGGCGGCTTCACCGCCAACGTCAACCTGACGAACCTCGGCGACCCGCTCAACGGATGGGCCGTCACCTGGACGTTCGCCGCCGGGCAGACCGTCGCCCAGGCGTGGGGCGCCGAGATCACCGCCAGCGGCGCGTCGGTGCGGGCCGCCAACGTCAGCTACAACGGCAGCCTCGGCACCAACGCGAGCACGTCGTTCGGCTTCAACGGCACCTGGAACGACAGCAGCAACCCGGTCCCGGCCGCGTTCGCCGTCAACGGCGTCACGTGCACCGGTGGCGTCACGCCCACCACCGGCACGCCACCGACCAGCGCCCCGCCGAGCAGCCCGCCCCCGAGCACCCCGCCGCCGACGACGCCGCCACCGACCACGCCGCCGCCGGCCGGCGGCGCGATCTACGCCGCGCCGAACGGCACCGCCGGGGCGGCCGGCACCCAGGCCAGCCCCACCACCATCGCCGCGGCGATCACCCGCGTCGGCGCCGGCGGCACGATCTACCTGCGCGGCGGCACCTACAACCTGTCCCAGACGGTCACCGTCGCCGCCGGCAACAACGGCACGTCGAGCGCCCGCAAGAACCTGTACGCCTACCCGGGCGAGACGCCGATCCTGAACTTCTCGGCGATGAGCGAGGACCCGGCCAACCGGGGGCTGGCGCTGAACGCCTCGTACTGGCACGTGCGCGGGCTCGTGGTGGAGCGCGCCGGTGACAACGGCATCTTCGTCGGCGGCAGCAACAACATCATCGAGCGGACGGTGACCCGCTTCAACCGCGACACCGGGCTGCAACTGTCCCGGATCGCCTCCAGCACGCCCCGCGACCAGTGGCCGGCCAACAACCTGATGGTCAGCGTGGAGTCGCACGACAACGCCGACTCCGACGGCGAGGACGCCGACGGCTTCGCGGCCAAGCTCACAGTGGGGGGTGGCAACGTCTTCCGGTACGCGGTGTCGCACCACAACATCGACGACGGGTGGGACCTCTACACCAAGTCCGACACCGGCGCGATCGGTCCGGTGACCATTGAAGACTCCCTCGCGTACAGCAACGGCACGCTCAGCAACGGCACCCAGAACGGCAACGGCGACCGCAACGGCTTCAAGCTCGGCGGTGAGGACATCGCCGTCAACCACACCGTGCGGCGCACCATCGCGTACCGCAACGGCAAGCACGGCTTCACGTACAACCGGAATCCGGGCACGATGACGATCTCGAACAACCTGAGCATCGACAGCACCGAACGGAACTTCTCGTTCGACGCCGGCACCTCGGTCTACCGGAACAACACCTCCTGCCGCTTCGCCGGCAGCGGATCGAACGACAGGACCGTCGGGAACGTGGACGGCTCGAACCAGTTCTGGTCCGGCTCCAACGGTTCCCGCTGCGCCACGTACTCCGGTGCCCTGGCCTGGTCCTTCGCCGGCGACGGCCGCCTCACGGTGACCCTAGGCGGCCGCCCGGTCTCGCTCTGACCCCGGCACCCCACCGGGTTGATCATGAGGTTGGCGGCCGGATCGGAGATCGACAACGCCGTCAACCTCATGATCGACCGGGTCGGGGCCGGGGTGGGGGAGATCGGGCCGAAGGACCGGCTTGACAGGATGATCGAGTCTTAGGTTAGCCTAACCTGCGTGACGAGCGAAGCAGTGCGGGCCGACGGCCTGACGGGCAGTGAGCTGCGGCTGGGCTACCACGGCAAGACGGTGGTGCACGACGCCGCCATCACGCTGCGCCCCGCGGCGGTGACCGCGCTGGTCGGCCCGAACGGCAGCGGCAAGTCGACGCTGCTGCGCGGGCTGGCCCGCCTGCACCCGCTGGAACACGGCGAGGTCGTGCTCGCCGACGGCACCCCGGCCCGGGCGCTGTCCCCCCGGGACTTCGCCCGCCGGGTCACGCTGCTGGCGCAGAGCCGCCCCACCCCGAGCGGGGTCACGGTGCGGGACGTGGTCGGCTACGGCCGGCACCCCTACCGGCAGCGGTGGCGCGCCGGCGACCCCGACGGGCCCGCCGCGATCGACCGGGCCATGACCGTGACAGGTGTCGACGGCATGGCCGGCCGGCCGGTCGACGAGCTGTCCGGCGGCGAGCTGCAACGCGTCTGGCTGGCCACCTGCCTGGCCCAGGACACCGCGATCCTGCTGCTGGACGAGCCCACCACGTTCCTGGACCTGCGCTACCAGGTGGAGATCCTCGACCTGATGCGCGACCTCGCCGACACCGCCGGCGTCGCCGTCGGCGTGGTGCTGCACGACCTCAACCAGGCCGCCGCCGTCGCCGACCAGGTCGTGCTCCTGCACGAGGGCCGGGTCCGCGGCACCGGCACGCCGCACGAGGTGTTCACCGAGGCGGCGCTCACCGAGGCGTACGGCATCCGCGTCGAGGTGATCGTCGACCCGGTCACCAACCTGCTCTCCACACGTCCCGTCGGTCGGCACACGACCCGTATCCCCGCCTGACCGATCCCTGCACACAGAAGAGAAACCGATGCTGCGTACCCGCCTGACCCTGCTCGCCGCCGCCGCGGCGAGCGCGCTGCTGATCGCCGGCTGCGGCACCACCGAGGAGCCCGCCGCCGCACCGTCCTCCTCCGACGCCGCGCCCACCGGCCCGGTCACCGTCACCGACAGCCGGGGCAAGACCATCACGCTCAAGAGCCCCGCCACCAAGGTCGTCGGCCTGGAGTGGGGCGAGGTCGAGATGCTCGTCGGCCTCGGCGTGATGCCGGTCGGCGTGGCCGACCCCAAGGGGTACGCCACCTGGGTGACCGCCGCCCCGCTCGACCCGAGCGTCAAGGACGTCGGCACCCGGGGTGAGCCGAGCGTCGACTCCATCGTCGCCCTCCAGCCGGACCTCGTGGTGATGGAGGCCGAGCGCGGCTCCGCCGTCGTCACCCAGCTGGAGAAGTACGTCCCGGTGCTGGTCACCAAGGGCAGCGACGCCTCCGACAACATCGGCCGGATGCGCTCGGACCTGAAGATGATCGCCACCGCGACCGGGCGCACCGCGCAGGCGGACAAGCTGCTCGCCGACTTCGACGCCGCGCTCGCCGACGGCAAGAAGAAGATCGCCGACGCCGGTGCGGCCGGCAAGCAGTTCGCGATCGCCGACGGCTGGAAGGAAGGCAGCACCGTCTCGATCCGGATGTTCGGCGAGGGCGCGCTCGTCTCCCAGCTCGGCATCCAGCTCGGCCTCAAGAACGCCTGGACCGGCAAGACCGACGAGATGTGGGGCCTGGGCCAGACCGACGTCGAGGGCATGACCGTCCTCAAGAGCCAGGACCTGCACTTCTTCTACAACGCCTCGGACGGCACCGACGTGTTCGCCGACGGCCTCGCCGGCAACGCGATCTGGCGTTCCCTGCCGTTCGTCCAGCAGAACAAGCTGCACAAGATGCCCAACGGCATCTGGACCTTCGGCGGCACGCTCTCCGCCAAGCAGTACATCGACGAGCTGGTCAAGGTCTACACGGCTTGAGCGCGATGACCGCCCCCGCCCCACCGGGGCCGGCCACCCGGCCGGCCCCGGCCGGGCCGCCGCCCGCCCGGCGCAGCCGGGTCGCCGGCGCGTTCGCCCACCCCGCCGCGCTGCTCGTCGCGATCACCCCGGTGCACCTCACCCAGGGCACCGCCTCGGTCGGGGCGCGGGACCTGCTCCGGCTGCTCACCGGCGGCGACGACGAGACCGCCCGGGTGCTCGTCGCCTCCCGCCTGCCCCGGCTGCTCACCGGCCTGGCCGTCGGCGTCGCGCTCGGCTTCGCCGGCGCGGCGTTGCAGTCGACCACCCGCAACCCGCTCGCCTCGCCGGACACGCTCGCCGTCAACGCGGGCGCGCACCTGGCGATCGTCTCCACTGCCGCGTTCGGGATCGCGCTGCCCGCGCTGCCCGCCGGCGGGCTGGCGTTCTGCGGCGGACTCGCCGCCGCCGCCCTGGGCAGGCTGCGCGCGGCCGGCGGC
>NZ_JAGPXV010000430.1:0-5162 GCF_018070405.1 Micromonospora sp. D75 | reverse complement strand
GTCGCCGAGGCGGCCCGCGAGTCGGCCTGGGACCGGCCCAGCTTCGGCAAGGAGTTGTTCCTCGGCCGGTTCCGGCTCGACCTGATCGACCCGTGGCCCCGCCCCGACCCGGCCGAGGTGGCCCGTGCCGACGAGTTCCTCGGCTCGCTGCGGGCGTACCTGGGGTCCGAGGTGGACGGTGAGGCGATCGAGCGGGACGCGCGCATCCCCGACGAGGTGTTCCACGGACTGGCCGGGCTGGGCGCGTTCGGCATGAAGATCGACCGCAAGTACGGCGGACTGGGGCTGAGCAACCTGCACTACTGCCGGGCGCTGATGCTCGTCGGCTCGGTGAACCCGGCGGTCAGCGCGCTGCTCTCCGCGCACCAGTCGATCGGCGTGCCGCAGCCGCTGAAGATGTTCGGCACACCCGAGCAGAAGGACCGGTTCCTGCCCCGGCTCGCCGCCGGTGAGGTCTCCGCATTCCTGCTCACCGAACCGGACGTCGGCTCCGACCCGGCCCGGCTCGCCACCACCGCCGAGCCGACGGCGGACGGCACCGGCTACCGGCTCAACGGGGTGAAGCTGTGGGCCACCAACGGCACGCTCGCCACCCTGCTCGTGGTGATGGCCCGGGTGCCGGCCGGCGAGGGGCGGCGCGGCGGCATCACCGCGTTCGTGGTGGAGGGCGACAGCGACGGCATCACCGTCGAGCGGCGCAACTCCTTCGTCGGGCTGCGCGGCCTGGAGAACAGCCTCACCCGCTTCCACGACGTGTTCGTGCCGGCCGAGAACGTGATCGGCGGCGAGGGCAAGGGCCTGAAGATCGCGCTGACCACGTTGAACACCGGCCGTCTCTCGCTGCCGGCCATGTGCGTGGGCGCCGGGAAGTGGGCGCTGAACGTGGCCCGGGAGTGGGCGGCGGACCGGGTCCAGTGGGGCCGACCGGTGGCCGAGCACGAGGCGGTGGCGAAGAAACTGTCGTTCATCGCCGCCACCACGTACGGCATGGAGTCCATGCTCGACCTGTCCTGCATGCTCGCCGACGACGACCGCAACGACATCCGGATCGAGGCGGCGCTGGTCAAGCTCTACGCCAGCGAAATGGCGTGGCGGATCGCCGACGAGCTGATCCAGATCCGCGGCGGACGCGGGTACGAGACGGCCGACTCGCTCGCCGCCCGGGGCGAACGGCCCGCCGCCGTCGAGCAGCTCCTGCGTGACCTGCGGATCAACCGGATCTTCGAGGGCTCCACCGAGATCATGCACCTGCTGATCGCCCGCGAGGCGGTCGACGCGCACCTGTCGGTGGCAGGCGACATCATCGACCCGGACGCCGGGCTGGGCCGCAAGGCGAAGGCGGGCGCTCGGGCCGGCGCCTTCTACGCCAAGTGGCTGCCCACGCTCGCTGTCGGCAAGGGGCAGACGCCCGGGGCGTACCAGGAGTTCGGGCCGCTGGCCGGGCACCTGCGCCACGTCGAGCGGACCTCCCGCAAGCTGGCCCGGTCGACGTTCTACGCGATGTCCCGGTGGCAGGGGAAGATGGAGCGTAAGCAGGCGTTCCTCGGCCGGGTGGTGGACATCGGCGCGGAGCTGTTCGCGATGAGCGCGGTCTGCGTCCGGGCCTACGCCGAGCGGGACGCGCACCCGGAGAACGTCGAGCTGGCCGACCTGTTCTGCCGTCAGGCGCGGCTGCGCGTCGACGAGCTGTTCACCGGCCTGTGGTCGAACACCGACTCGGTCGACGTGGCCGCCGCCAAGCGGATCGTCGCCGGCCGGTACGCCTCGCTGGAGGACGGCGTCCTCACGCCGCCCGCCGACCTGCCGTGGGTGGCGCGCTGGGAACCGGGGCCGTCCACCGCCGAGGACGTGCGCCGCCGCATCCCGCCGGCCCGCTGACCAACCGCTACGCCTCGGCGCGCCCGCGCGGCGGTCGTCGTCCGCCGGTGCGGTGCCGGGTTCCGGCGTGCTGCGCCTGCGGACGGCGTCGTCCGTCGGTCCACGCGGAGTCCGGCGACTGCCCGGCCGCGCAGGAACTTCGGCCGCGCCCCACCGGTCTCCGTTCCCGAACCGGGGGAGCGAGCTGGTGTCGCGGCGTGGCCCGGGCCCGTGGCCGTGGTGCCGGATCTGCGGCGTGCCGTCGGACCGGCGGTCCTCAGGCGGGGCCAGCGACCCGTTACGCGGTGTCACGTGGTGCCAGAGGAAGGATTCTGTTTTGGCGTTATGCCTCTCATAAATATGACTCAGAGGCATAACGCCGAGAAGTGCATCAGCCGGGAGCCGGGAGCCGGGACGTCAGCGGCCGCCGCGCAGCCCCAGCCCGCGCAGCTCCAGCGCGGCGAGCGCGTCGACGGTCGCGTCGTCGCCGCGCCGCCACGCCTCGGCGACGTCCGGCGCGATCCGGTTCAGCTTCGACAGCGGCTGACCGGCCAGCGCGCGCAGCGCCAGCAGGTCCCGGCCGGCCGGCGCGCCGGCCAGGGCCTTCGCCGCGCCGGCCCGGCGCATCCAGCGCACCCGCAGCGGCAGCCAGCCGAACAGCACCAGGCCGAGCGGAAACACCAGCACCGCGATGGTCAACCCGAGCGCCAGCTGCCCGACCAGTTCCTGCTGGTCGCTGCCGGCCTCGGCGACCGCGCGGGCGGCGTCGGCGGCCCGGGTGAACGGCGCGGTCAGCTCGTCGCCGACCAGCGGCACGCGGCCGACCTTGCCGCCGGCGTCGGCCAGGTTGTCGGCGAGGCCACCGCCGGCCCCCTCCAGCTTCTGCCCGGGTACGGCGAGCTTCTCGACCACGTCGTGCAGCCACAGCGCGAAGCGGATCGCCGCGTACACCCAGGCGACCACGAGCAGGTCGGTGAGGAACTGGCGGGCCGCGGTGGGAAAGCGGTCGGCGTAAATCTTCACGCCGGACAGCCTGCCACGGCTCGGCCCTGCCGGCACGAGACAGTTTCGCGCCTCAGGAGGGCCCTTCACCGGCGTGGCTGACCGCGTCCGCCACGATGTGCGCGACGTGGTCGTCCACCAGGGCGTACGCGATCTCCCGGCCGCGCCGCGACCCGCGTACCACCCCGGCGCCGCGCAGCACCCGCAGGTGCTGGGAGACCAGCGGCTGTGGCGCGCCGAGCTTCTCGACCAGCTCGTGCACGCAGCGCTCGCCCTCGGCCAGCTCGCTGACGATCGCGAGCCGGATCGGGGCCGAGAGCGCGCGCAGCAGGTCACCCGCGTCCTCGAAGGCGTCGTACCCGTTCGTGCCGGTCACCCTGTAACGGTAACCAATCCCAGCTGCGTCAGCCGGTAGGGCCTCATCCGAGCAGCACCTCGTGCTCGGCGGGCTCGACCGGCGGCGCGGCCCGGTCGCTCCCGCTCCGACGTCGCAGCGCCCGCACACCGGCCGCGCCGAGCGCGACCAGCAGGAACGAGCCGATCGCCACCAGCACCACCGACGCGCCGGGGGCGGTGTCCGCGGTGGCCGCCACCCAGACGCCGGCGCCGGCGGCGAACAGCCCCAGGGCCATGGCCGCCGCCATGGTGGACCGGAAGCCCCGGGTCACCTGCTGCGCGGTGGCCACCGGCACCACCATCAGCGCGCTGATCAGCAGCACCCCGACCGCCCGCATGGCGATGGTCACCGTGATCGCGGTGCCGACCGCGATGATCAGGTTCAGCGCGCGTACCGGCAGGCCGGAGACGCGCGCGTACTCCTCGTCGTGGCAGACCGCGAACAGCGCCGGGCGCAGCACCAGCATGGTCACCAGCAGCGCCGCGCCGAGCACGCCGATGGTGACCAGGTCGCCCTGCGAGGTGGTGGTCAGCGACCCGAACAGGTACGCGTTGAGCGCCCCGCTGCTGGCGTCGGAGAGCCCGACCAGCACCACGCCACCGGCGATGCCGCCGTAGAACAGCAGCGCCAGCGCCAGGTCGCCGGAGGTGCGCCCGTACGCGCGGACCAGCTCGATGACGATCGCGCCGAGCGTCGCGGCGATCACCGCCACCAGCACGGGGGAGCGGTTGAGCAGCAGGCCCGCGCCGACGCCGGTGAGCGCCACGTGCCCGATCCCGTCGCCGATCAGGGCCAGCCGCCGCTGCACCAGGTAGATGCCGAGCGCGGGCGCGGCCAGCCCGATGATCAGCGCGCCGACCAGGGCGCGGAGCATGAAGTCGTACTGGAAGAGGTCCATCTCAGATGCCTGTCCAGAGCCGGGCGGGCTCCTCGTCGCAGTGCGGGTGCACGTGCTCGTGGTCGGGGTCGGCGTGGTGGCCGGCGGGTTCCGGCACGGCGCCGTCGTGGGCGATGCCGCCCTGGTGCACCACCACGGCCCGGCTGATCAGCGGGCGCAGCGGGCCCAGCTCGTGCGCGACGAGCAGCACCGTCCCGCCGCCGTCGCGGAACGAGCGCAGCGCCCCGGCGAACGCCTCCTGGCTGGCCGCGTCCACCCCGGCGGTCGGCTCGTCGAGCACCAGCAGCTCCGGCCCGCCGGCGAGCGCGCGGGCGATCAGGGTGCGCTGCTGCTGGCCGCCGGAGAGCGTGGACACCGGGTCGCCGGCCCGGTCGGCGAGCCCGACGGCGTCCAGCGCCGCCGCCACCGCCTCCCGGTCCGCCCGTCCGGCGGGCCGCAGCACGCCGCGGCGGGCCAGCCGCCCGGACGCCACCACCTCGCGTACGGTGGCGGGCACTCCGCTGCCCGCGCCGAGCCGCTGCGGCACGTACCCGATTCGGTGCCACTGCCGGAAGCGGCGCTGCGGCGTGCCGAACAGGGCGACCGACCCGGCGCCGACCGGCACCAGGCCGAGCGCGGCGCGCACGAGCGTCGACTTGCCGGAGCCGTTGGCGCCGAGCACGGCGACCACCTCGCCGGCGGTCACTGTCAACGAGACGTCACGCAGCACCGGGCGGCCGTCGTAGCCGACTGTGGCGTGCGCGATCTCGATCACGGGTGGGGTCATGAACAGTCCAGAGCGGTTCGCAGGGTCTGCAGGTTGGTACGCATCGCGGAGAGGTAGTCGCCGTCGGCGGGCGGGCCCTCCAGCGGGTCCAGCACCGCCGTCTTCGCGCCCACCTCACGCGCGATCGTCTCGGCGACCTTCGGGCTGACCAGCGTCTCGAAGAAGATCGTGCCGGCCTGGTGCTCCCGGGCCTCCTCGGCGACCTCGGCGAGGCGCTGCGGCGACGGCTCGGACTCCGGGGG